>JAISXE010000068.1 GCA_031270615.1 Spirochaetia bacterium | reverse complement strand
TTGCAGCGGAAATCCCGCAAGCCCCGCAGGGGCTGAGGAATTGCAGCGGAAAGCCCGGTTTTTGGCGCGGAAGCGCCAAAAAGGCGCACATCTTTTTCTTAACTTGTTGACAGTGGTTTTAACTCCTTCTTTTTTTTGCCGATAATCTATATGCTGTACTATCCGTGTTAAAAAGGATTGCATGGTGATGAATCATCCGCGCCAGAAGAGGCATGCAGGGAGGTAGAATGAAAAAAAGGCGAATTTTTTTTATTGCGGCTGTTTTGCGCGCCGGCATTTCGGTTTTTCCCCTTTTTGCCCAAAGTGAAGACGAAGGCGCCGCCTTTTTTTCGTTTGATTTGAACGCGGGCCTTGGCGTGCGGCAGTTTGCGAATATGGACTATACTCCCGGCGGGACCGACCCAAAGTCCATCGTGTACCAGACGGCGCGGCTGAGCCCGGGTTTCGCGCTGGGAAAGTTCAGGATGGATTTCGACATCGATCTGAATTTCCGCTTCGACGGCGGCGAGGACGGCGACGAGCCTGAATACCGGAAAGAAGACTGGGAATACGAGGGCGCCCGCGAGTTCTTCGACGTATACCTGCCGAAAATCCGCTCCGCCCGTTACGGCGAAAAGGGCGATCCCCTTGTCCTTCGCCTGGGCGCCATTCAGGGAATAAGCCTGGGAAACGGTTTCATCGTATCCTCCTACACGAATGAGATGTTCGCGCCGGAAAACCGCGTTTTTGGCGGCGTGGCGAACATCTTCGGCAGCATCGTTGACATTCCCCATTTCGGCATTGATGTTTTTACCTCGAATGCCGCCCGTTTTGATGTCGCGGGCGGGCGCTTCTATATACGCCCCCTTGAAACCTTTTCGACCTCGATCATAAAAGGCCTTGAAGTGGGCGGAACCATCGCAATCGACCGGGACCCCTTCTACTTCGGCAAGCGCTATGCGATGTACGACCCCGCGCTTCTTGCCTTCGCGGACGACGCCGACATTGTCTCGGCCTTCGGCGTGGATTTCAAGCTGCCGCTTGTGCGGCACCCCCTGCTCGATTTTGCCGTCTTCGGAGACAGGGCAAGCCAGAACAACAAAATCGGCTACATGGGCGGCATGTCGGGGCGGCTCCTGGGAGTCCTGCTGTACGAGGGGCAGCTGCGGGTGCTGGATGAGGACTTTGTCCCAGGCTATTTCGGCGCGTCCTACGACCTGTACCGCGGCGAGCAGTACGGGGTCTTTCTCGCGGGGAAGGAGGGAACCCTGGCGGCCGAGGAATGCAAATCCTATCTGGCCTCTGTAGGCCTCGCGCTTTTTGACGACGCGATACTCGTCAAGGCGGTTTCCGAAGGGCCGGTGAGCGGGGCCATAGGCCGCCTTTATAACTGGCAGGGCGCCATGACGCTGCAGGAAGGGCTTGTCCCGTATTTTTCCCTGGATATACTGTACGACAAAAGGAATATGGCCGATTTTGGCGATTTTTTGGACTGGAAGCAGGAATCTATGGTCAGGGCCCGCGTGAATTACCATTCGGGACCCGCTTTTCTGTCCCTGGTGTACGCGCTGAGGTATATCCCGACGGCGGACGGACCGGACAGACAAGTCACGGCAGGCATCGAAGGCCGGGTACAGTTGTACTAGAGGGTAAGGAGACGAATATAATTATGAAAACACTACACGGAAATAAAAAAACGGCTTATATTCGCGCGCGCGCGCTTCGTCTCCTTTTCGCGGCCTGCGTTTTCTTCCTGGGCATCTTCCCCGCCGCGGCCCAGTCCGAGGTCGTCGCCATTCTTGAGTACTGCGATTACCCCGACCAGGTGCATATAACCGACAGCGAAGGCTTTCTGGTACGGCAGATATACTTCGGCCTTGACCTGGGAAAAGGCGACAGCATCAGGACGGAAAACACGGCGGCGGAAATACGCCTCGCGCATGACGGCTCGATTATCAGGATCGCGCCCCACACGAGCTTCCGCATCAACAGCCTGGAAGGCTCGCATGGCGACACCGACAACAATTTCTCCCTCCTCTCGGGGAAACTGATGGGCATTGCCACCGTCCAGACGCAGGGGAAATTCCTGGTCAGCACGCCCGCCGGCCTCTGTGAGGCAAGCGGCGCGAGCTTTGCGGTAAGCGCCGAGGCAGACATCCTGGACGCCGTGGCCGTGAAAGAAGGCAGCGTCGCCTTCACGCGGAACCCGGGCGGCGAAACGATCATTATCGGCGCGGGACTGGCTGCGGACGCCCTGATGCGGGATTTCCGGCCCGAAGTATGGCCGGAAGAAAAAATCGAAACAATCTTCTACGACCTTGACTTTGTCATGCTGGACCCCGGGGCCGTCCCGAAAAAACCGGAAATTTCCGAAATAGACAGCATCCAGGTGCCCGTGGTGGAAATCCCCCCCGCCCCGCCCCCGGAGGAAGGGAGCTCCGACCCGGTCAAAGATTTCTTCTATTTCCTGAAAGACCATTTCTCCGTGAGCGCTGAATTGGGAACCATGACAATCCAGAAGAAAAGCTACGCGAAAATCGCCCTGAGCCCCCTCCTGGCAGTAGGGGACTTCCGCATGGCCCTGTACCTGCCCCTGATCTTCAGCGGGGACTTCATGGCGCAGGACGACAGGTACAAGCCCGCGGGAAACGACGAATGGGACTTCGGCAGAAACGGGGACCAGAGCCGCCACCGGGACGCCGCGCGCAAGGACTTCCTGCGCGACCTCGCGCTGAAATTGTATTTTATTGAGTACGGGCGCCCCGGCGACACCTTTTTCATCAACGCGGGGAATCTCCGCGACCTCAGCATCGGCCACGGTTCCCTGATGTACAAATACGCAAACGACACGGACTTTCCCACCCTGCGCAGGGTGGGCCTGCATACAGGCGTGGACACCCCCATCGGCGGCTTTGAAGCCATGAGCGCCGACCTCGCGGAAGCCGACATCGCCGCCGGCCGCCTGTACCTGAAACCCATCCCGTCCGTCCCCTTCGCCATCGGGGTCTCCGCCGCCGTGGACAAACACCCCGTGTTTGCCGCCTCGGATTCCGTGAAATCCAGCTTCCCGCTGCCCTCGGGGGAAGACCCCGACGCCATTGACCCCATGTTTCTGGGCTTTGCCCTGGACACGGACCTTCGCATCGTAAAAGACGACTTCCTCTCGCTCACCCTGTTTGCCGACGCCTCCACCCTGGTCCCGTATCTGCGGCACGAATACTCCGGCGCGTCCCCCTTTTTCAGAACCCGGGGCGCGCTGCTTGACTCGTACTACGACGACTCCTTTCCCGGCAAGTTCAGGAACTACGGATTATCCGGCGGCGTCTTCGGGAATATAGACGTTTTCGACTACCGCCTTGAGTACCGCCAGTACCGGGGGATTTTCCGGCCCGGATTCTTCGGCCCCAACTACGACCATCTCCGCGCGCGCCGCGTGTGGGAGGCGCTGAACTACATCGCCGACCCGGACTCCTCCGACTATGACCGTCGTACCATCGCCCTCTACGGGGAAGCGGGCTTTACCATTTCCGACAAACTGCGCTTCAACGCGGGCTACCTCTACCCCGGCGAAAAAGACGGCAAAGCCATTGACGGCTCCGACAACGACTATTTCGAACTCAGGTTCAGCCTGGACAAAGGCTTTGTCCCCCTTGCCTTCCTCGACAGATTCTCCCTCTCCCTCTCCTACACCCGGGAAATATTCGCGCCCCTGGTGCGGGACCTCGTCCGCAAACGCCACGCCGAATTCGTCGACGCCTATACCGTATTCAAAGCCGAAGCCTCATACAGCGTCACGGACTCGGTAGACATCGCCCTGTCCGCGGCAACCGCAGCCGACCGCGACGCGCAAGGGTACATAGTGTATGACGCGGACTTCAACCCCGAATGGTCCTATGCCTTTGCCCTTGAAACGCGCATACGGTTTTAAGGAGGGGGGAAGTCTCCCCCTGAGCGCGGTACACGGTACCGCGCTACCCCCTCTGCGGGGGTTTCCCACCCCCGCAACGCCCCCGGCCGGGAACATTATGCGCGCATTTTGTTCGCCAAACATCCCCCGCCAGGACATTATACGAACCTTTGTACATATAATGCCCTCCCCTGGAACATTATGCGTACCTCTGGTTCGTATATAAGTAGTTATGCGACATAAAAATTGAAATTTATAAGATGCGCCGCATCCTTGCGGCGCAAAATACTTGACAAAAGATGAAAATAATGGCATAATATAATATCTTTAATTTTATGAGGAGGAAAATAATGGAAATAGATTGTATTGGCCTTTTTGTGAATAACATGGAAACAATGGTAAATTTTTACCGGGACATTATCGGATTTAAGACAAATTGGAATGGAGACCCAAATGCTGAACTTGATGCGGGAAATTGCCGTTTAATAATGTTTGGCAGAAATGATTTTGAAAAGATGATTTCAAAATCGTTTGATTATCCAAAAGGATTAAACGGAACAATGGAAATAGCATTTAACCTAAAAACATACGATGAAGTGGATAAGGAATATAAGCGTCTTATGGATTTAGGCGTTGAAAGTGTTTTTCCACCAACAACAATGCCTTGGGGACAACGGACTTGTTATGTGGCCGATCCTGAAGGCAATTTACTGGAAATTGGTTCATTTGGGGCATAAAATGGCAAGTGATTTAGATTATGTTCAATATGTTATTGACCAAATAAAAACCAATGGAA
>JAISXE010000066.1 GCA_031270615.1 Spirochaetia bacterium | reverse complement strand
CACCTCGGGCGATATGGTTTTGCTTGTGGAAATAAACCTGCAAAATTCAAACAACATATCAAGCGCGTATGAGATACGAAACTCGCTTCTTAAAGGCGGGCTAATTGTAATAAATTCCGAGGTAATAGAATCTATCGATCCTGATTTCGCGGGCAAATACGCGGCCATCAACTATACCGGGCAATATAAAATATATCCCGCGCTGCTGAATTTTATAGGCGGACAGGGCTGGAAATTTGTACAGACCGCCGGAAGATATGAATACTTTACCAAAAGCCAGGCGTTCAATTTTTTTGACTTTGACAATGAAAAGGCAAAAATACTGTTTATAATTGTACTATCGTATTTGATTATTGCTATACTAGTAGCGGCCATTGCGGCATCAGAAAAAAGATCCTTCTGGTTCTTTTTCTTTATCAGCCTGGTGACAACGCCATTAATAACGCTGATTTTTTTGTATGGTTTAAAATCCCTGTTGCGGCATATACAATTATCGTGGGAAGAAACCAAAAGAACCGCGCCTTCATTGACGAACGAGAAAAACCTGGATTCCGCCAGCGCCTATAGCAACCGCGGCGATGCCTACACCAGCAAAGGCGAGTACGACCTGGCCATCGCGGACTTTAGCCAGGCAATCAAACTGAACCCGAATGACGCCTACGCCTATAACAACCGCGGCTTTGCCTACGCGAAAAAGGGCGACTACGACCGCGCCCTGGCCGACTGCGATCAGGCGCTCAAGCTGAACCCGAATTACGCCAACGCCTATGCCGCCCGGGGCCTGGCCTACAAGGGGAAAAAGCAAATAAACCAGGCGATTCAGGATTTTGAAAAGGCGCTTGCCCTTGACCCGAATCTTCAATTGGCAAAAGACGAATTAAGGGACCTAAAACGCTAAACGCGAAGAACGATAGTGGCCGGCGCGCCTTCCAAACCAGGCCCGCCGGTATCCGAAAAGAATGATTCACAGTGGACGGCGATTTTGAGCTGTATTTCCGCTCGCGGCCCGGCGCAGGCATAAGCGCGAAGCGCCCGCGCGAGGGGCTGGTCGCCCGCGCGAGGGACTGGTCGCAATCCTGAAGACAGGATTGCTGCTCGCCCATGCATCCCGGATTGAAGCGGAAATCCCGCAAGCCCCGCAGGGGCTGAGGAATTGCAGCGGAAAGCCCGGTTTTTGCGGCACAGCCGCAAAAACGCGCCCAAAAAACTCTTCGCTTCACACTGCACACTGCACTCCCCGTATTGCCTGTCGACCTTTCGGCTGTGCCGTCATCGGTTGAAATCTGATTTTAGTTAATGCAGTCATTCTTCCTGATTAAGAAACGGCATGACCAGATGCACAATGACGTGTTCGATCTCTTTATATACGCTGCTGTTATGCTTTTTCTGTAATTTTTCCGCTTTTTCGCTGTCACCCTGCCTTATGCATTCAAGAATAGCTTCATGCTCCGCGGTTGAACGCGCCATTCTTCCTTCCAGAGCCGACGCGCCAATATGAATCTTTGCAAGCTGCTCATTCATGTCCCTTACCAGCTTACAAAGCCGACTATTGTGCGCCTGAGTGAAAAAGACCGCATACATATCGGTGTCCGCCTTCCACCAGGCTTCAATATCGTTTTTCTCAGCAGCCGCGCCCATTCTTTTGATGATTTTCTGCAGTTCATCTACTCCCTCGGCCGTATAGTGTTCCGCGACATCCTTTACAAGGAGACCTTCAAGCACAATCTTAATTTCAAAAATATCCTGAAGATCGTCAAGTTGGAGTGTCCGTATGCGCCAACCGCGGCGGTCCTCACGGAAAAGGTATCCTTCATATTCAAGAAAAGAGAGCGCCTCCCGTATGGGGGTCCGTGATATATGCAGTTCTTCCGCGATTTCCTTGTCGGTAAGATAGTGCCCCGCTTTCAGCTGCCAATTAAGTATTTTGTTCTTGATATAGGCGTATACCCTGTCTCGCAATACCTTGGGCCGCCCTTTTGAATCGGCCTTTTGCCGCTTCCCTGCCGTCTGTCTCGAATCTTGCTTCATTTTACTACTGATTTCGTTCCATTCAATTCAATCTTTCCAATCTTCGCGATCTTTCCAATCTTTTCGATCTTTTCGATCTTCTCGCTCTTTCTTTCTTTGAAACCAGGGTTATCCTATCATAATCCGCAGAGTCTGTCAGCCCCCGCCCAAATAAGCGTTTCTGACCGCCGGATCTCTGAGCAGCTCCGATCCGATTCCCTCCTTTACGATTTGGCCCGTTTCAATAATATAGCCCCGATGCGCTGCTTTTAAAGCCATAGCCGCGTTCTGTTCGACAAGAAGAACGGTTGTGCCTTCCGCATTGATGGATTTAATAATATTAAAAACCTCAATGACAAGATTCGGCGCAAGTCCAAGCGAGGGCTCATCCAGGAGCAGCAGCTTTGGCCGCGCGACAAGCGCCCGCCCAATTGCGAGCATTTGCTGTTCGCCTCCGGAGAGACTCCAGGCAAGCTGGTTTTTCCGCTCTTTTAAACGCGGAAACCGTTTGAAAACCGCATCGATATCGTTCTCAACCTCACGGTTCATAACAAAACCTTTAAGCCGCGTGGAAGACCCCACCTCAAGATTTTCGCGGACGGTAAGTCCCGGGAAAACCCTTCGTCCTTCCGGAACATGCGAAATGCCCATCCGCACAATGCGATGCGATGAAAGCCGTGTAATATCCTCGCCATGCAAAGCCATTTCCGAACCAGGAAAAGGATGCAGAAGACCTGAAATTGTTTTTAGCAGCGTTGACTTGCCGGCACCATTCGCGCCGATAAGGGTTACGATTTCGCCCGCCTTGATTTCAAGACAGACATTTTTTAAAACATGAACAGGCCCGTAAGCGGTATTAACGTTATTCAACTTCAGCATAATTTTCTTTCCCCAAATAGGCTTCCAGAACAAGCTGGTTCGTTTTTATTTCATCAGGGGTTCCTTCCGCTATTTTACTTCCAAAGTTGAGCACGGTAATCCGGTCAGAGACCGACATCACCACTCCCATATCATGTTCGACGAAAAGAACGGTAATCCCCTTGTCACGGATTTTTCTGATAATATCGATAAGGTGTCGTTTTTCCTGCGGATTAAGCCCGGCGGCTGTTTCATCCAAAAGAATCAGGCGGGGATCCGAGGCCAGGGCTCTGGCAACCTCCAAAAGCCTGCGCTGCCCGTACGAAAGTGAAGCAGCCTTTACTGCCGTATCTATCTCCAGGCCGACAAACCCAAGACACGACTCCGCCTTGTTTCTTAGCTTTTGTTCTTCTTCCCGCGTATGTTTTGGAAATAAAATTGCCTGGAGGATTCCCGCCTTTCCCTGTATATGGGCGCCAATCATAACATTTTTAATAACGCTCAGATTCCCAAAAAGACGGATATTCTGAAAGGTACGACTGATACCCCGCCACGCCACCCCGTACGGAAACAATCCCTGAATGGGCGCGCCCTCAAACAGGATCGCGCCTTCTTCCGGCGCGTAAATGCCGCTTATTACATTGAGGAGAGTTGTCTTGCCGGAACCATTCGGCCCTATGAGGGCCCTGATTTCACCCCGGCGTATAGCTGTGGAAACACGGTTTACCGCAGTTAGACCGCCAAACCTTTTTACGGCATTCTGAATATCAAGAATAACATCCGCCACCCTATGCCTCCCCTCTGTGGCCGCGTGTCTGTTTCGGAATTTCCGCCTGAGGTTCTATAAATGCGTACAGGCGGGGAGCATATTTTTCAATTAATCCGGAAATTCCTGTAGGCATCCCAATAGCAAGCGCCACAACAAGCAGGCCATAAAATGCCATATAAAAATCTTTCAGGAAACGCATGAACTCGGGAAGCAGCGTTAAAAGCACTGAACCGATTACTGGTCCGGCAATATGCCCCGCGCCGCCAATCATATACATGCAGAGAAATATGATGCTTTGCCGAAAGACAAACAAATCGGGACTGATATAGCCGATAAGATGCGCGTAAAGGCTTCCCGCTATGCCAGCGTAAAAAGCCGAAAGGGCAAAAGCCGCCATTTTATAGATATGCGCGTTGATACCAAGCGTTTCCGCGGCAATTTCATTATTGTTAATGGCAAGCAGCGCCCGTCCAAAACGGGAATTCTTCAGCCTGACAGACACAAACAGGAGAAGCAGGGCGCAGGTCAGTAAAATATAATAAAACCTGTAATCAGAATTAAATACAAAATTTCCGATTCTCGGTTTTGGTATGCCGGGAATGCCGTCGGCCCCGTTTGTCAAAGAAGTCCAGTTAAGAAGAATCAATGCGATAATTTCCCCAAACCCTACCGTCGCAATACCCAGATAAAACTGTCTAAGCTTCAGCGTGGGGAATCCGATTAAAAGACCCGCGCCGGTCGAAACAAGGGCGGCCAACGGAAGCGTCAGCCAAAAGGAAAAACCCAACTTTACTGAAAATAACGCGGAAACATACGCCCCTATACCCCAGAACGCTGTGGCCGCGAGGGAGATTTGTCCGCTGAAACCAATAACATAATTAAGCCCCATAACAATTATAAGAAAGACAACCGCGGTATTTGCAATCTGCATGAAGTATTTGGATCTCATGATGAGCGGAAAAACAACCAGGAGAATCAAGAAAACACAATAAAGCAATTTTTTCATGATGCGTACCCCCCTATACTTTCTCGGCGATTTTTTCAGGAAATATTCCCTGCGGTCTGACAAGCAGGAAAAAAATAAGCAAAACAAAAGCCCATGCGTCTCTAAATTGAGGCGACAGGAACCGGGCTCCGAAAGTCTCTGCGAAACCGACAATTACGCCACCGACAATGGCTCCTGCGGCATTGCCAAACCCGCCCACGACACAGGCC
The DNA here is from genome assembly GCA_031270615.1 of Spirochaetia bacterium. GTDB lineage: Bacteria > Spirochaetota > Spirochaetia > DTKZ01 > DTKZ01 > JAISAF01. Next base: position 8,381 of record JAISXE010000066.1, on the reverse strand, counting down.
GAAAACGCTTTCAGGAGAATGCTCGAAATTCCCACGGAAACATAAAAAATGGGAGAAATAAACACGCCGGTGATTCCCGCAAGAATCGTACTGTTGACAAAAGTTATGCCAATCATGAGTCCCACACTGACACCCATTAAACTTGCGGCATCCTTGTCCTGCGCGACGGCCTGGGTCATTTTTCCCAAAATAGTTTTCCGAAGAAAAAAGTTCTCCAGAAAAAGAATGCCGCCTGTAACAACAACAATCGCTACAGATTGCGGTTCAAGATATATTTCCCCTATTTCCAGAGTCTGTATAGACAGTAGGGGACGTACAGCAATCGGAGCAGGCCCCCAGAGAATCTGAACAAAATTTTCCAGAAAAACCGTAATCCCTATACCCGCGATGATAAACATAAGCCTGTCCGCATAACGCAGGGGGTAATACACAAAACGCTGAAAAATGAGTCCAATTAATCCCATTATAATCATCATTAATACTATCGCGAGGGGATAGGGAAGACTCAGATGGTTTAGCGTTGTAACCCCCACATAGGATCCAAGCATAACCAGCGCACCCTGGCAAAAGTTTACCACTCCTCCCGCATTGTAGATAAGCGATATAGAAAGGGCTGCGAGCGCGTAAATAAAACCCATCGCCAGAGCCGAAACCGACAGTTGTATAATTTCAAACATTGCTATTTCCTTATAGCCAACTTCAATATAAACCGGAATCCCCCTTGGGAGACTCCGGTCGTGTTTTTTTTAGAAAACTTACTTTTGGATATCCAGAGAAACAACGTTGACAAGTTCCAGTTTCCCGCCAGCGATCTTTACAACAGCCTGGTTATGGATCATGTTCTGCCATTTATCACATGTGTAGTCGCCGGCGGCTCCGCGGAATCCCTGGGTTTTCCTAACAGCTTCGGCCAAGTCCGCCCGTGCCTGGGGCAGAGCCTTCATATAGAAATCGTTTCCTTCTTTTTTGACGATGTTCGCCCGTTTCGCGGCATCGGCGACGAGTTTTACCATGTCATAGGTATTCAGATTCCAGAAATCAGGATCGTCGTTGTACGCGGTGCGGTAAGCGTTAATCCAGTGTTGCAGTTCCGGCCGCGTGTCTTCAAAAGCGAAATCGTAGATTGAATAAATACCGTTGGCGTTACCGCCGGCCAAATTAATCGTAATCGCAGTCGCGTAAGCCGCGGATCCGATAAAATCCATTGTCTTATCAAGACCAAGCTGCTTAAATTGCCGTAAAATGATTGCGTTGTCTTCCGAGTTGGTTCCCCAGGAATAGATTACGTCCGCATTCGCGGCTTTTATTGCCAAAAGCTGTGCCGTATAATCCTTTGTCCCGCTGGTATACTTTTGTTCAACAACGGGAGCCAGGTTGTATTGTGCTTTAAGGGCCGCCTGGGTTTCGGTGTGGCCGCCCTCCCCAAAGGTGTCCGCGGCGTACAGTGAGGCGATTCTTTGCTTTTTCAGGTTTTCCACCAGGAATTTCGCCATGATTTCCGCGTTGCCTTTATCATTTACCCTCATCCTGAAAAACCACGGGTTTTTAAGTTCACTGATGGACCACGCGCTGGCACCGAAGAAAGTCGGGACCGCGCCTTCAAGGATAATAGGATGAATCGCGTTGACCATTGTGCTGCGGTCAACCAAAAAAGCTATAATCGGCGACTGGGACAAGAGTTTGTTTGTCGCGGCGACGCAGCCCGGATTGGTGCCCTGATCGTCTTCGTACACCATCTGAACGGGAAGTCCGCCTATTCCACCGGCGGCGTTTACTTCTTTCGCCGCAAGATCATAGCCGTTCTTCCGGCGCTCGCCGGTCAACGCGGTTGGCCCCGTTATATGATTCGCGGCTCCAATCAGAAAGGCATCCACTTTTGTCCAGCCCCCCTCTCCTTGAGACGGTTCAGACTCCCCTCCCGCGAAAACGGGCCCTATTGCTACGACAATAAGCATACACAGCAAAAGTTTTCTCATTTCATTCTCCTCCAAATTTATTATTTCAGGACTATGCCTGATATTTCCCGGTTTTATTTCAGCATCAATCTACAACCGTTGGCTGTATAAGCCGATCCTGTATTTTCCGGAGGTGATAAACCATTGTGTCCATTTTCAGCTCTACCATGTCATGCGAAATCTCCTGATCCTTTTTTACGTCCTTCAGGAGTTTTGCGCCATCAAGCAATCCGAAAGGAACCAAATTTTCTTTCTTTGCTGTCACAGCCAAATCGTTTTCCGCATAAACGGTATAGCCGCCGCCACCATCAAGAGTTTCACCGGTTTTCATATCTTTTTTCGCTTTACCAATAACTTCTGTCAGAAGGCCATGCTCAGGAACAACCGTCGGCTCTTTATCTTCCACAGCCCAAACAACGGAAAGGGGAATTTCGTTTGTGACAAGATGATACGGGGTATAAAAGGTAAAGTAATTGTCGGTATGCACAACATCAAAATACTTCAAATCTTCCTGTATCTGCGGGTGGGTGGCCCGCACAACAACAAACACCCCTGGGGTCACGCTGTTTACAAAATCAATGCTGCCATCGGGATTCTTCAGGGGAATAGCGTAATCTATAACGCCGCGCCGGTTTAAAAGGCCGCCTTCGGACTTCAATCGGAACAGCTTGGCCATATCCTCCACCCCTGCTACCGGGCCATGCATTCCCCGCTTGTCAGGGACAAGCCCTGTTGCGTTTGAAATGCACGTCATTTCAATGGCCGTTTTCGTAGCGTCCCGAAAGGTCACGAGAAAATGCGGATTAACTTTTAAATCCTTCGCATCCTGCGCAAGCGTATCAGGAGTCGCATACTTGTCCAGTTTGCCGAGGCTCGCCGGAGTCTTTCCCACGGCGACAATTTCAAAACCCAGGCCGCCCCAGCGATCTACCAGTTCTGTAATCAATCCGGGTTCATCGCCGCTGGAAACCGAGTATACCACCCCGGCCTGCCTGGCCATGCGGTGAAGTATTGGCCCGACGACGACATCGGCTTCAACATTCAGCATGATGATATTCTTGCCCGATTGAATCGCCCGGAAAGCCACCTGCGATCCGACTTCAGGATTACCTGTGCCTTCCACGATGCAGTCAAGTTCAAGATCCGAAAGAATATTACTATCTTCGCTTACAACAAACTTTCCTGCCTTGATCGCGTCATTGATTTCAGACGGTTTGTTTGAAAACAGAATATCCGATTTTTTGACCCCGGTAATCTCAAAAGCGCGTACCGCAACATCCTTGCGGACATCGCATATTACAGCGTTCCTCATTCCCTTCATAAAAGAAGTCTGGCAGATCGCCCCCGTATTCATCCGTCCGGAACCCACCCAGCCAATCTGTATTGGCCTTTTTTCCGAATGCCGTATAAGTAATTTTCTGTGTATCATATCCGCTCCTTGGCAACATTATATTTGTAATTAGCATATTCATTATTATGAATTACCGCATACGGAAGAATAGTATCACCGAATTCCTATATTGTCAAATTCTTTTTTGCTGTATTTTAGGGGGGGGTCTCCCAATGCCAGCAAGTTAAGGTCCGCAATCAGCCTGTGGGGTGCCAGGGGCTGCTCGCCCGCGCCAGGGGCTGGTCGCAATCCTGAAGACAGGATTGCTGCTCGCCCGCGCGAGGGATTGAAGCGGAAATCCTTTTTTACCGCGCCGCGGTAAAAAAGATTGCAGCGGAAAGCCCGGTTTTTGCGGCACGGCCGCAAAAACGCGCCCAAAAAACTCTTCGCTTCACACTGCACACTGCACACTGCACGCTGCACTCTCCGTATTGCCTGCCGGGCTTTTGTCTGTGCCGTCAGTGGTTGATTTCCTTCGCACGGGCCGCGTCCCTCTCTTGACACACCGGGAAAGAAAATGTAAATTGTGCCATAAAGATTTTTGCGGCGGTGGTGAAATTGGTAGACACACCAGCTTGAGGGGCTGGCGGGGGTTTCCCTATGAAGGTTCAAGTCCTTTCCGCCGCAAAGCGTGAAAATAGCATTCCTTCATTACCATGCCCGGCGCGGCGGGATAACCCGCGTGATACAGCAGCAGATGGACGCGATAGGCGGGGATGCGCAGTGTATGCTGGTGAGCGGCCTGGGCGTCGATCCGGAAACGGGGGTGGCGCCTGTTATTGTGCCGGGCATTGGCTACGACGGCATGCGCACCAACGAGGCGCCGGAAAAAATCGCCGACGATGTTCTTGCCGCCATCGGGGCGAAGTGGCCTTCGGGCTGCGATATTCTCCATATCCACAACCCCATTCTCAACAAGAACCGGGATTTCCTGCGCATCCTGCGCTGCCTTGCGGACCGGGGGCAGCGGCTTTTTTTGCAGGTACACGACACGGCGGAGGATCTGAGGCCGCAGTCCTACTACGCGGACGAGGAGTATCCCGAGGACTGCCACTACGGGGTTATCAATTCGCGGGACTATGCCCTTTTCCGGGACGCGGGCCTGCGGGAGGAAGGGCTGCACCGTATTTTCAATGTGGTCCAGCCTCTGCCCCGCGCGGCGGAGGCTGCCGCGGAAACCCCGCGCGGCCTGCTTCTGTACGCGGTGCGGGCGATACGCAGGAAAAATCTGGGGGAGACGCTTCTTCTTTCCTGCTTTCTGCCGAGGGGGTTCCGGGTGGGCGTCACCCTTCCGCCGACGAGTCCTTTTGATTATCCGTCTTACGAAGAATGGAAGGCCTTTGCCATGCAGGAAAAACTTGCCGCGGAATTCGAGCTGGGGCTGGGGCATTCCCTGGGGGAGCTTGTGGCCCAGTCGGCCCTGATGCTGACGACCAGCATACGGGAGGGTTTCGGCTTTTCCTTCCTTGAGCCGTGGACCGCAGGGCGGGCGGTTGTGGGCAGGCGGCTTGACACCGCGGCCGCCGACTTCACGCGGATGGGCGTCGAGCTTTCCTCCCTGTACGGCGGCATCGCCGTTCCCGTCGATATGATAAACGGCCGCAGGCTCCGCGATTTGTGGCTGCATATTGTGGAAAGGCACTGCCTCCAGTACGGGATTCCCGAACCCTTCGACGCCCCCGCCGCCTGGGAGGCGATGACAAGGGACGGATACATCGATTTCGCCTTTCTCGACGCGGCGGAGGCGCGGCTTCTGATTAGCTCCTGCGCCGCGGATCAAAACGCGCGGAAAATCCTCGCGCGCAGGAATCCTTTCCTCGGCGGCCTTCTTGATTTCGCGAAAGACACGGGGCTTATCGAACGCAACCGCCGCGCTGTCGCGGAAAATTACAGCCGCGAGAACTACCGCGCTGCCCTTCTTGATATTTATAAAAAGGTCATGGCGACATCCGTCAAACAGAAGATCGACAAGAAAAAACTTCTTGGTTCTTTTTTGAAGCCGGAAAACTTCCTTTTGGGCGGCATGTGATGCCGGGCGCGGACTGCCTTGCAGGGCTGATCCGCCGGTATTCCCCGCCCGCCTTTCCCCTGCCGGCCCGCGGAAGCCTCCCCGCCGCCGGGGGGGCTTCCGGCGCGGGCATCCGCGCGTACCTGTTTGACGTGTACGGCACGCTTTTTACCTCGGACTCCGGCGATATTGGAATACTCGCCTCCCAGGCCGGGGAGCGGGCGGAGGATGGGCGGGCACGGGAGCTTCTTGCCCCTTTCGGGCCGGGCGCTTCTTTGCCGGATCTGGCGCGCCGTTTTTCCGCCGCCGTCACGGCGGAACATGAAAGGCTGCGCGGAAAAACCGCGTGGCCGGAAATTGATGTGCGGAAAATCTGGGCGAATATCCTGCGTGTTCCCGAAGAGGCGGCGGCGGAGTTTTCCCTGCGGTTTGAGCTTGCGGTAAATCCCGTGTACCCCATGCCGGGGCTTGCGGATATGCTGCGGAAACTGCGGGCTGCCGGTTTTCCTCTGGGCCTTGTGTCCAACGCCCAGTTTTTCACGCCGCTTCTTTTTATGGCCTTCCTGGGCGGCCCCCCCGACGCTTTGGGGTTTTCGCCGGATTTGTGCGTGTATTCCTTTCGCGAGGGGGAGGCGAAGCCCTCGCCGGGGCTTTTCCGCAAAGCCGCCGCCAGCCTTGCCGCTTTGGGCATCCGTCCCGAAGAAGCCGTGTACGCGGGCAACGACATGCTCAACGACATGTGGGCCGCGAAACAGGCGGGGTTTCGCGCGGCCCTCTTTGCCGGCGACGGCCGCTCCCTGCGCCTGCGCGGGGACGATCCGCGCTGCGCGGGGCTGAAACCGGATTTCGTCCTGAGATCCCTGGCAGACATTCCAACATAAACGCGGCTGTCCGGCCGGAGAAGAAAACCACCGGCCCCACCGGGCGGCTCCAATCGGAAGGGATGCGGGGCAGCCCCTGGCGCGGACCTGGGCTGATGCGGGCTTGACTTGTTGGCGGACAAGGAACCATAGCCCGATCCGAAAATCGGTATTACAACTTTTTCAGTTGTAATACCTTTGACCAGGACAAGCCCCGGTGTATGGATCCGCCCCCAAATCAACCGCCGATAAGATTCGCGAGGGTCATCGGGATTGCCTCAATGTATGAAATCATAAGCAGGGCGATGACAAGCACGATTAAATACGGCGCGCAGGCTTTGACAAGGGGCTCAAATTTGACATTCGCCACATTGCAGGCCACATAGAGACAGCTTCCGACCGGGGGCGTAATCATGCCAATGGCCATGTTGACGATGAAGATGATACCCATCATGTAGGGATCTACGCCGACGCTGGTAAGGACCGGCAGCAGTATGGGCGTCAATAACGCGATTGCCGCCGAAGATTGAAGAAAGCACCCCGCGATAAGCACAATGATGTTAAAGATGAATAGCAGGACATACTTGTTGCGCGTAATGGCAAGCAGGTTTTCGGCGATAATCTGGGGGATGTGTTCCCTGGTAAGGACAAAGCCGAAAGTGGAGACCGAGGCCATGATGAGCATGATCACCGCAGCGCCTACCGCGGAGTTACCGATTACCTTGGGGATATCCCTCACTTTGAGATCCTTGTAGATGAAAACGCCCGCAATTAATCCGTACACCGCGGCTACCGCTCCCGCTTCAGTGGGGGTAAAGATGCCCGAATAGATGCCGCCAAGAATGATGAGAGGCATAACAAGCGCCCAGATGCTGGTGCCAAGCGTTGCAAGAATTACCCTGACGGTTATCCCGGTTGTTACTCTGGCGATCTTGCGCTTTACGGCGTAATAATACGCGACGCCCATCATAAAAACACCCATAAGGACGCCCGGGCCTACGCCGGTGAGGAAAAGCTTGCTTACGGAAGTGCCCGCAAGGACGCAGTAGGTAACCATGGGGATGCTCGGCGGGATTACCTGTCCCAGGGTACCGGCGGAAGCCACCGTTGCCGCAGTGAACAATTTGTCATAACCGTTTTTTTCCATTTCTGGGACCATGACCGCCCCTATGGCCGCAGTAGTGGCGGGGCAGGAGCCGGAGATTGCCGCAAAGAACATGGACGCGCCGATGGCAACCATGGCCAAGCCGCCCCGGATACGCGAAAAAAACAGGTTGATGAATTTTACCAGCTCACGGGAAATGCCCCCTTCCCCCATAAGGTTCCCCGCCAGGATAAAAAACGGAATTGCCATGAGGGGAAAAGAATTGATCCCGTTAAACATGGTTTGGGCGGTGATTACCAGGGGCACGTTTATTCCGGCGACAATAGCAAGAACCGCCGCAATGCCCAGGCATACCGCGATGGGAATATTGAAAAACATAAGCGCGAAAAAACTGATAAAAAGCAGCGCGATCATTTTCGGTTCCCTCCTTCTGCGCCTGGCAGGCACAGGACGATGGCGGAATAAAGATAGTACAGTCCCATAAAAACGCTGCCCAGAATTATTCCCAGATATACACAGGACATGGGCAGCGACAGGGCTGGCGAAAGCTGGGAACTGAGCTTGTCCCAGAGGGAAATGCAATAGAACGAAATTATCCCAAAGAACGCGGTGGAAACCAGGTGGGCAAATATGCCTATCGCTTTTTTCCCTGCCCCAGGCAGCATATTCACTATAAGCTCAACCCCTATGTGCTGCCCGCGCCGGGCCGCCACAACCCCCGCGACAAAAGTCATCCAGATGAAAAGAAAGCGGGCAAGCTCCTCACTCCACGCCAGAGGCTGATTGAACACATAGCGAAAAATTACCTGGATAAAAATCAAAACGGTCATTCCGCCCAGCGTCAGTACCGAGAGCCAGAAAAACACTTTTCCCGTTATATCCCAGAACCGCTCAATCAGCTTTAATGTTGCCATTACTGCGCCGCCTGAATCTTTTTCAGCGTAGCGTCAAACTGGGGAAACAGGGCGTACACCGGCCGAACCGCGGCAATCCACTGGTTAACATCGTCAAGGGTGTCTACCTGCACGCCCGCCGCTTTGATAACATCCAGGTCTTTTTGATC
>JAISXE010000026.1 GCA_031270615.1 Spirochaetia bacterium | reverse complement strand
AACCTCGGAGCAAGCTCCGAGGTATCTTCGTTTGGCAAGGAATTGGATTTTATGGCATGGTTCATACCCAGGTTGCATGGGCGAGCAGCAATCCTGTCTCCAGGATTGCGACCAGCCCCGATCACTTTCAGACACGAACCTTTTTACGCAAACCGATGGACTTACCGGAGCAAGCTCCGGGGTATGGACCATGCCTTCCAAATCAAACAGTTTTATGTAGCCGCTTTTGTGTGTTTCGGGAAAATCACCGTGGAAATAAAGGCGGTAACGACACTTGCGAATGGGCATAAGGGGCAAATACTCAATTATTTGGCGGCGACAGGGTTAAGCTTAGGCTTTTTTGTGAATTTTTGCGCCTGTCCCAAAGCGGGAATAATTAGGGGTATCCGTTGATCCGTCCGTGTCCGCCGGTGGGGTCAGTGGTTGCTTTGAGATTTGGAACCGGTGCTGGAATACACGGAGCGCTTGTACCAGGAGCTGCACACAGGCTGTACTGAATTCAAGGAGTCGGAAGTGGTCGCGCTGAAAACCCGCAGGGAAATGGCGAAGCGCTACCTGGGAGACAGCGAAACTGTAGCGCGCGCCGGGCCGCAAGACATAATTAAGGGACGCGCTTCGCGCGCCTTTCCCTGGCTGTCTGCTGCGGCCCGAAACGGCCAGGCACCACCTTAACCTGTTACTTATTACTTGTTAATTTTCAGCGTCATGCGCTACTGCCACTGAATGCCGTACTGCTTCATTCGGCGCCACAGGGTGGTTTTGCTCAGTCCCAATTCTTCGGCGACATCGTTCCGGTTGCCGCCATGTAGCCTTAGGGCGCACAGGATGCGCTCGTGTTCGTTGACGGCATTCTCCGGGGAACCCTCCGCATAACTTTCGCCCCATATCGGGAGAAGCTGCTCCGCAATCCCCGCATCGATGCTGTCGCCCTCCGCCAGTACCACCAGCCTTTCGCAGTATTTAGAGAGCTGGTAGGCGTTGCCGGGCCAGGAAAACCTGCAAATCGCCTCAAACACGTTGTCCTCAAGGCGCAGGTATTTTTTGTGCCGAGAGCTGAACTCCGCGACATAGCGGCGGGTAAGCTCCTCTATGTCTATCCGCCTTTCACGCAGGGCGGGAACATGCAGCGTCAAAGTCTGCAGCGCGCAATACAGCGCCGGGGAAAATTTCCCTGCGGCGACCAGCGCCCCGATATCCTGCCTGCTTGCGCAAATAAGCCGCACCCGCGAGGTCAGGGTAACAAGCTGGCCCGTGGCTGGATCAAAATAGGTGTTGTCGGAAAGCACGCCCGCGAGTTTCTGCTGCGCGTACATATCCAGGGAACAGACATTGCCCAAATAAAGGGTGCCGTCGTTTGCTATGCGCAAGAGGCCCGCGTGCTCCCGCCCGTTTTTGTTTGTCCCGTACAGCAGGCTGTCCAGGGCTTCCGGCGGCATTATCGAACAGTCCACGGCGGCAAAGGGGCCGCCCCGCCGGGTGCTGGCGTTGTGTATGCACTGCGCGATTGCTTTCTTGCCGCTGCCGATCTCGCCGGTAATCAGTATGGGGGTGTCATAGCAGGCATACACGCGGGCCTGTTTTACCGCGGTTGCCATGACCGGCGATTGCGCCACAAGCTGCCCAAAGGTGCCGGAGGCGGAAAACGTGTCCGCGTACAGCTTTCTGTACAGTTCGGAATGTTCCTTTTCGATTTTTTGCAGTTCCCGCAGCGACACAACCACGCCCCCAAGGGAGCTGCCGTCCATAACGGGAACAAAGTCCGCGGCCAGCGTAAGCCCCCCGCGCCGGACAAGCACGGAGGAACAGCCTTTTCCCGAGGACAGCAGCGCGTCCGTATCGCAGTCTTCCCGGGGGATGGGCAGCGCTTCGGACAAAGCCCTGCCCTCCAGCGCCGCGGAAGAAGAACCCAGAAGCTCCTGGGCCGCGTAATTCAGAAAAACGATCTTTCCGGTTTTATTCAGCCATATAATGCCGCCGCCGCAATTGTTGACCGCAGCCCGCAACTGGGCGGCTTTTTGCTTTTCGGCATCCAGCGCCGAGCAAAGCTTCTCCGCGGCCTGGAAAGCCCCGGCAAGCGAATCAAAGGAAGGGCGCAGGGGCAGGTTCGGCGCGCCCAGGCGCGAGGCGTGGCTGCAGACGGGCCTGCTGCCGACAACGCAGTCCGCGCCTTTTTTCAGCGCCTCGTCCACATAGCGCCGCATCTGTTCGTCATGATGACCGGGGTTCCCCGCATCCGCGGGCTGGTATTCCATAATGACGGCATCCGGAAACTCCTGCCAGGCCTCCGGCTTCCCGCACTGGCCCGCGCAGGCAATAAGGGCAACGACCGGCCGCTCTTTTTGTACCAGAGCTTTGGCTTCCTGGATAAGGCGCATCAAATCCGCCGCGCCCAACGTGATTTCCACTGCGGCGCAGTCCGCCGTGTTTCGCAGGACAAACGCCTCCGCGGCCCACGAAACCAGCGCCGAAGCCCCCTCTGCGGCCGCGCGGCTGGCATATTCGGGAATATCGGCAAGGGAGGGCGCGCACAGGCAGTCAATATCCGCCTTGACGGGGATGCGCGGCAGCATGGAACGCACCTGGCTGATTATGTCCTCGTCTGTATGCAAAAAGCAGATTTTCTTCATAAATTGGCCCTTCCATTTAAATTATGTGCTGTGTCGTTTAAGCATCCCCGCTGAAGATCTACGAATATAATTGTTCCAATAATCTTATGCCGTTTTTTGTTTTGAATATTTTTTCCCTGATGTTTCTTATTGAATGGTCATCGATTTTATCTTCAAAAATATTTACCAGAAAATCGGCCTCAACTAAAATCTGAAAATCAATGCCGTCAATATCGCCGTAATGATGATGGTGCCCGATAAGAAATAATATCCTGTCTTTGACGGCAGTGTCCAAAGCGAAATTCTTCAAAAGTTCCTGGGCAACCGGGGGCCCTTCGATTTCCTGCCAGTTTCCGGCACTTGAATTGTGTTTCCGTTCCGCTTCATGAATACCAATATCGTGGAGCAATGCGGAAATATCCACAATTGTTTGTATTTTCATATCACATTTTTCCATAATGCCAATATGGTGGGCAAATGAAAACACTTTGAGTAAATGGTTGATGCGTTTTACATCATTCCCGTTGTAGGTTATTGCCGAGGCAAGAATATTGTCAATTAACATAAGTTCTCCCCAAAGTCCTTTTTCCCTTTATTTGTAAATTAAGGGTATTCCTTTCCCAAAATACCCCGCCCGAATATCCCTGAATGGCATTATCGCTTTTAGCCAATAGCAGGCGTTTTTCCGCCCAGCAGCAATACTCCTCGTTGATTTCAATACCGGCATAGCTGCGCCCCAATTTTTTTGCCACGACCGATGTCGTGCCTGAGCCTGAAAACGGGTCCAATATCATTCCGTTTCCCGGACAGCTTGCCAGAATCAGTTTCGCGATTAATTTTTCCGGTTTTTGCGTGGGGTGGTCCGTGTTTTCCGGCATGGACCAGTAAGGTATGGAAATATCGTCCCAGAAATTGCTTGGGCATGTTACTCTGAAATTCCCGTCCGGCGTTTCCTCCCAATCTTTTGGCTTGCCGTTTTGTCTATACGGCGCAATTACTCTCCGTTTTTGTTTTACCGCGCCCAGGTTGAAATAATATTCTTGTCCCTTTGTTCCAAACCAGATATCTTCCGCCGCGTTCTTCCAGTTGGCTTTTGCGCCCCTGCCTTTTTCCCGCTGCCATATTATTCTGTTGCGGAGTATCGTAAAATCCCGCATGACTTGGTACAGGCAAAATGTGCTTTTCCAGTCACCGCACATGTAGACGGAACCGGCAGGCTTTAACGTTTTAACGAGTTTTGGAAACCAGCTTGATAAATACGCCAAATACGCTTCATCGCTGCTTTTCGAGAATTTCAAGCCATCGAAATTCTTGTCTGAATTATACGGCGGGTCGATTATCAGCAAATCGACGAACCCTGCGGGCAACAAGTCGATTATGGCAAACAAATCCCCGCAGATTGTTTTATTGACGATTTTGGACGCCGCTATTTTTTCTTTGCCGGGGAAAAACAACCTTGTTTTCAGGAATGTCCGTTCATTTTCCGATATGGTTAAAGTCCTGTTTCCGGGCGCCCGTTTTTTCTCCATAAAATCCACAAAAAATATGATTTTCATGAATATCATACTTTTTGGCCTTTGTCAAGGAAGGCTGTGGAAGGCTATGGCTGCCCGGGCGGGCAGTCGGGCACTGTCAACAAGTTAAGAAAAACATCTGCGCCTTTTTGGCGCTCCCGCGCCAAAAACCCGGGTTGCATGGGCGAGCAGTATTTTTGTATCCGCTACGCGGATACAAAAATACGACCAGCCGGGCTTTCCGCTGCAATTCCTCAGCCCCTGCGGGGTTGCGGGATTTCCGCTGCAATCCCTGGCGCATGGGCGAGCAGCCCCTGGCACCCCACGGGCTGATTGCGGACCTTAACTTGTTGACAGTGCTTAAAAAACTATAACTATGCTGATTCTTCAAAAAAAGGGATTCACAAGAGCCTTTCCCAAAACTCCGGTTGTTTGCTTGGGTTAATGTAAAAACAGTTGATTCTGAGGAAAAATCGACTGAAGTTTCAGGGAAATCCCGTTGGTGATAAAAAATTTTTTTTACTGTTTTGGCGGTTTGGTTCAATTTCATAATATTCCTATCCGGGGGGGGGGATAACTGATTATGGTATAAGAAATTACTTGGCTGTTATGCATAACCACCTTTGTCCAATCCATTCCCTGTATGTAATTGAAATCCGCTTTTCAAAGGCAACAGTGTCACTATATCATCATAATGCAAGATCTGTCAATCTGATTTTTCAAAGGGACCTCGTCCTCAAAAACCTGCGGGGAGACTACTGACCTCACTGGCAAAAAACCGGAGAAAGAAAAACACTGACCTCACTGACAAAAAAAATTCTTCAATCCGCAGGGTCTGCGGTTGTCCGTGAGGTCCGTGGTGGATTTTTCTTTTCTTCAATCCGTGGTTGTCCGCAGGGTCCGTGGTTCAAATCTTATCTTCGTGCTCGCGTATAAGCCGCGTGAAAGCCTCCCCGTATTTTTCCAGCTTCACGGTTCCCACGCCGGAGACCTCCAGAAAACCCTCCCTGCTGACAGGACGCCTGCGGCACATATCGCGCAGGGAGGCATCGGCAAAGATGATATACGCGGGCACGCGGGCCTCCCGCGCAAGATGAGTCCGCAGGTCTTTGAGTTTCGCGAAAAGGCCGTTGTCGAATTCGCCCGGGGATTCCGGCACAAGGGCCGCGGCGGAAGGCTTTTCCCTGCGGGTTTCCTTCGCCAGCATCATGGTCAAAGGTTTTTTGCCAAGGATGATCTCGCGAGATCTTTCGGAAGGGCACACCACGGGGTACTCATCGTCCGTAAGGGCAAGGCAGCCCTCCTGGATAAGATGCTCCAGGATAAGGCGTATGCGCCGCGTGTCGGTGTCCGCCATAATGCCATAGGTGCTTAAAGTGTCCAGGCCGGGGCCGGTGATTTTCTCGCTCTTTGAGCCTTTCAGGATGTTGACAATCATGCCCTTCCCGAAACAGCGGCCCCGCTGCTGGAGGCGGTAGACGCAGGAAATGATCTTCTGCGCGGGGATGGTAATGTCGGCGCTCTCAAAAACGGTGGCGCAGTTCGAGCAGGCCCCGCAGTAGTGGGGAGGGCTTTCCCCGAAGTATTTCAAAATAAACCCGCGCAGACAGTCGTTTGTCGTCGCGTAGAACGTCATCTGCTTCAGGAGTTCCAGTTTGTGTTCGGTATAGGCGGAGTCCGCGCCCTGCTCCCCATCCTCCGCACTCTTCGTAATAAGGAATTTATTGATATTCACATCCTGCGGGCTGTACAGAAGGATGCAGTCCGCAGGGCTGCCGTCCCGTCCCGCCCTTCCGGCCTCCTGGTAGTAGCTTTCGATGTTTTTCGGCATATTGTAGTGGATCACAAACGAGACATTGGACTTGTCGATCCCCATGCCGAAGGCGTTAGTCGCCACCATCACCGGCCTTCGGTCGTAAATAAAATCGTCCTGGTTTTCGTGCCGCTCCCCGTCGTCCAGCCCCGCGTGGTAACGGGTCGCGGGGAATCCCTTTTCCCGCAAAAGCCCGCAGGTCTCCTCCACGGTCCTGCGTGTCGCGCAGTAGACGATCCCGCTCTTGCCCCGCCGGGACGCAAGGCATTCCAGAAGGGCCCGCGCCTTATCGGTCGGCCTGCGGACCTCGAAATAGAGATTCTCCCGGTTAAACCCCGTGCCAAGCGTGTAGGGGTTTTCCAGATTCAGCATAAGGACAATATCTTCTTTCACGTTTCCCGTGGCGGTCGCCGTAAACGCCGCGATAACCGGCCGCTCCGCAAGCTGCTTTATAAAATCGTCGATAACAAGATAGCTGGGCCGGAAGTCGTGCCCCCACTGGGAAACGCAGTGCGCCTCGTCAATCACAACCATGGAAACCCGCAGCGCCTCCGTTATGCGCACAAGGTCCCCGCGCCCCAGCCTCTCCGGTGCCACATACAAAATCCTGTACTGGCCCCCCGCCGCGCGCAGAATCACCTCGGCGTAATCAGCCGGGGAAAGGGAACTGTTCAAGTACGCCGCCGGAAGCCCCGCATCGCGAAGCGCCTCCACCTGGTCCTTCATCAGCGAAATAAGCGGGGAAATGACAATCGTCAGCCCCTCCATCATCAGGGCGGGCAACTGGTAGCAGAGGGATTTCCCCGCCCCCGTCGGCATCACCGCAAGCGTGTCCCTTCCGGCCAAAAGCGCGTCGATGACCTCCTCCTGCCCCCTGCGGAATCCGGCATAGCCGAAATGCGTTTTCAAAATCCCGTGCTTGTCCAAAACCTGCCCCCGGCAGGCAGTATACCCGCGGAAGGCGCGGAATGAAAAGAGGCGCGATTTTTGATGCGGCAATTCCGATTTCAAAACGAAAATCACAAACCCATTTATAATTTCATTCCGATTCGGAATTTTGGCGCCTTTTTGGCGCTCCCGCGCCAAAAACCGGGCTTTTCGCTGCAATCTTTTGGCTAAAGCCAAAAGGATTTCCGCTGCAATCCCTGGACGCATGGGCGAGCAGCAATTTTGCCTTGCAAAATTGCGACCAGCCCTGGCGCAGGGGCGGCAGACCGTTTTGCGCTACCAACACGGGGCTTCGCCCACGGCAAAAACCACTGACGGCTTCAAGCACGGAAATTGCGAGATTTGCGGGGCTTCGCCCTATTGCGGCAAGCAGGGAAATCGCGGAAGGCCAATAAACCGCGACTGCGATTGCAGGCAATCGCCCTGCATTCAGGCAAGGTGTTGTTTATCCGGTAGAACC
>JAISXE010000013.1 GCA_031270615.1 Spirochaetia bacterium | reverse complement strand
GATTGCAGCGGAAATCCCGCAAGCCCCGCAGGGGCTGAGGAATTGCAGCGGAAAGCCCGGTTTTTGGCGCGGGAGCGCCAAAAAGGCGCACATCTTGTTCTTAACTTGTTGACAGTGGCCGCCAGTGTGGTCCGTGGTGGATTCTTTGCGATGTGTGTCAGCGTTTCGGATTCCGCGCGTTGTCCAGGGTGTCCGTCGGGTTTTCGTCAGGCTCTATGGGAACCGGCTTGACCTTCCAGATTTCCGTGGCGTACTCGCGGATCGTCCTGTCGGAAGAAAATTTTCCCGACTTCGCCACATTGAGTATTGCCTTTTTTGTCCACTCCCCGGGATTTTTGTACAACTCCGAAACCTTCTTCTGCGCTTCCGCGTAGGCGCCAAGATCGGCCAGGTGCAGGTAGCGGTCGTGGTTGTACAGCATATCCCGGATGGGATCAAAGATGCCGGGCTCGGTGTAGTTGAAGGTGCCGGAAAAAATCAGGTCCAGGGCTTCCTTGATGGCGGGATCCGATGCCGCGAAACTCGCCGCGTTGTAGTTTGTCCTCAGCTGCGTCGCCTCGGGGGTCCTCAGGCCGAAGATGAAAATATTGTCCGCGCCCACTTCCTCGGCGATTTCTATGTTCGCCCCGTCCAGGGTCCCCACGGTCAGGGCGCCGTTACACATAAACTTCATGTTGCCCGTCCCCGACGCTTCCGTGCCGGCCGTGGATATTTGTTCGGATATGTCCGCCGCGGGAAAAAGCCTCTCCGCGAGGGAGACGCGGTAATTCGGCAGGAAGAAAACCTTCAGCACGCCGCCCAGGTCCGGGTCGTCGTTTATGACCATCGAAAGATTGCCGATGAACTTGATGATGAGCTTCGCCATGGTGTAGCCCGGCGCGGCCTTGCCGCCGATAAGGAAAGTCCGGGGGACAAAATCCTTCGTGCCGTTTTTTTTCAGATCGTTATAAAGCATGACGATGTGCAGGGCGTTCAGAAGCTGCCGTTTGTACTCGTGCATGCGCTTGACCTGGATGTCAAAAATCGAATCGGGGTTTATCTGCCAGCCGAACTCCGTATTGAACTGCCTGGCGAGCCTGATTTTCGCCTCGCGTTTTACCTGGCGGAATTTCTCCTGAAAAGCCGCCTCGTTCGCATGGGGAATGAGTTTTTTCAGCTCGTCCATATTGGTAATCCAGGCGTCTCCTATGGTCTGCGTAATCAGGGAGGCAAGGCCGGGATTGGCCTTCAAAAGCCAGCGGCGCTGGGTAATGCCGTTTGTCTTGTTGTTGAAGCGCTGGGGGAAAAGGGCCGCAAGCTCCGGCACCAGATGGGACTTGAGGAGCTGCGTGTGCAGCGCGGCGACCCCGTTCGTGGAATGCGAGGCGATGATGCACAGGTTCGCCATGCGGATCTGCTTGGGGTTGGATTCCTCGATAAGGCTGACGGCGCGGACTTTGTTCTGGTCGCCGTGGAAGCGGATGATGGCGTCCTGCAAAAAGTATTTGTTGATTTCGTAAATGATTTGCAGGTGCCGGGGAAAAAGCTTTTCCAGCATGGGGACGGGCCACTTTTCAAGGGCCTCCGGCATAAGGGTATGGTTTGTGTAGCCGAAAGTCGCCACGGTGATCTCCCAGGCGGTCTTCCAGTCCAGCCTTTCGACATCGATAAGGATGCGCAGCAGCTCCGGAATCGCCATGGAGGGGTGCGTGTCGTTCAACTGAATCGCCACATGGTTCGGGAAGTCCTTCCAGAACGCGCCGGTTTTCTTGAAGCGCCGGATTATGTCCGCCAGGGAGCAGGCGACAAAAAAGTATTGCTGCTTCAGGCGCAGCTCCTTGCCCAGATAGAGGGTGTCGTTGGGGTACAGCACCTTGGTCAGGTTCTCGGCGTTGACCTTGTCGGAAACCGCGTCAACGTAATCGCCCGTGTTGAACTCCGCGAAGTTGAACTCCCTCGGCGCGCGGGCGCTCCACAGACGCAGGGTGTTGACCGTCCTCCCGCCGTAGCCGACGATGGGCATATCGTAGGCCACGCCCTGCACGACATGGGTATCGATCCAGTGGCTGGACTGTTTGCCGTTTTCCGTAAGAGTCTCCACCCTGCCGCCGAAATTAACGTCAACCGTTGTATCGGTACGCTCGATTTCCCAGGGGCAGCCCCCGTGCGTCCAGTCGTCTGGATGCTCGACCTGCCAGCCGTTTTCGATTTCCTGGCGGAAAATGCCGTAATCATAGCGCAGCCCGTAACCGAAGGCGGGAAGCTCAAGGGTGGCCAGGGAATCCATGAAACACGCGGCAAGCCTGCCCAGGCCGCCGTTGCCAAGACCCGCGTCCACTTCCTGCTCGCGGATTTCCTCGAACCTGTAACCCAAATCGCTCAAAGCCTTTTCCATCTCCGCCGCGATGCCCAGGTTGTAGGCGTTGTTCCCCATTGCCCGGCCCATCAGAAACTCAAGGGACAGGTAGTACACCCGCTTCGCCTTCGTATGGTGGTGGGTCTGCTGGGTCTTTATCCACTGGTTTATCAGCCTGTCGCGGACGGCGTAGGCCAGAGACATAAAACGGTCGTGCCCGGAGGCGTTGTACTTGTCCAGCCCCAGGCTGTATTTCAAATGCTCCGCGAAACCCCAGGCGAGCGACTCCGCGTCGTGCCCCATGCGGGAAGTCAGCTTTTTCCCTTTGTCTTCGTTGGCCATGTCCTTTTTCCGTCCTTTTTCCGTAAAGAATGTAACTTTTAAGAATTTAGAAACTTTCTTCCCGCTCGTCCACAATATGCAGGCACACAGGATTCTCCAGGGCGAGTTTTGCCGCGCGCAGGGCGGTCAGGGCCTTGCGGACGTTTTTCTCTTTCGCCATGTGGGTCGTGATAACCACCGGAACCTTGCCGCGCTGTCTGCCCGCGCCCTCTGGAATCTCCTTCTGCAAAACGCTGGCTATGCTGATGCCGTTTTTCCCCAGGGCGGCCGTAATCTTCGCCAAAACACCCGGCGCGTCGTTTACCATAAAGCGCAGATAAAAGCGGGAAACGATTTCGCTGTAGGGGATTTGTTTGGCCTTTTTGGTCCTGTCGGTCCAGATGCCCAGGTGCCTGAAAAGGAGCTTCTGCGTCCCCAAAGCGGTGGACACGATGTCCGACACAATGGCCGAAGCGGTCGGCGGGCCGCCGGCGCCCCGCCCGTAGTACATGGTATGGCCCGTTCTATGGCCGTAAAGGCTGATGGCGTTAAAAGGCCCCGAAACCCAGGCGAGGGGATGCTCGCGGCTGATGAAAACCGGATGCACGCGCAGATACAGGCCGCCGTCCAGGCGGATTGCCATTGCGATAAGCTTGACCACATAGCCAAGCTCCCCGCCGAACCCCACATCCATGCTTTGCAGGGAGTCTATGCCCGTTACCGGAACGGAGTCAAAATTGATTTTTTCCCCAAAGGCGAGGGAAGAAAGAATCGCCAGCTTGTGCGCCGAATCCGTGCCCGAAACGTCGAGGCTGGGATTCGCCTCCGCAAGCCCGGCCTTCTGCGCATCGGCAAGCGCGTCCTGGTAGGACCTTCCCGTGCCAATCATCTGCGTCAAAATATAATTGCAGGTTCCGTTGACGATACCGTATATGGCGTCGATCCTGTTGGCGACAACGCCGTCAACAAGCGCGCGGACAATGGGAATGCCGCCCCCGCAGCTTGCCTCGAAAGCAAGCGTGACATGGTTTTTGCGCGCCAGCGAAAGCAGGGCCGCGCCCGAGTGCGCCAAAAGCGCCTTGTTCGCGGTTACGACATTTTTCTTTGCCATAAGGGCCTTTTCGATAAAGTCCTTCGCGACGGTCGTGCCGCCGATAAGCTCCACGACAATCGACACCGACGGATCGGCAAGAACCGTTTGCAGCTTCGGCTCAAACAGTTTTTTGGAAAGGCCGAGTTTTATGGCATTGTCGAAATTCTTGTCAACAATGTATTTCAGATTCAAAGAAAGCCCCGTCTTGTTTTCCAGAAGCTCCCTGTCCTTCACCAACGCAAGGGCCGCAGCCCCCCCCACGGTCCCGCAGCCCAGAATCGCTATATCTATCGTAGCATGTTTTTTGCGCATCTTTCCCCCTTTTTCCATACACTGTAAAGCGTTCATGGCAAGAGGTCAAGTAGCCGGGAACAGGGTATCGGCGTTTACCCTCGCTATATAGAATTAGATTGCGCGAAGCGCAAAAAGCCCGTGGGGCACAAGGGGCTGGTCGCAATTTTGCTTCGCAAAATTGCTGCTCGCCCATGCAGCCTGGAT
>JAISXE010000205.1 GCA_031270615.1 Spirochaetia bacterium | reverse complement strand
CTCCAAGCACCCCTGGCTGAATAGAGTTGTTTAAGAACCTGTAGGTTCTCAAACAACTCTACTATTTACAACGTCTCTTTATTTTTCCTCCCCCCGCGCCAGCTTCACATGCGAGTCGGCCATCTCGTAGCCGGCTGCCTGGGCGCAGGCGGTATTCAGTTCCAGGCAAGTAACCGCCGCCCCGGCGATTTCCGCAAGGCGCAGCACGCCCGCGTTGTCGTCCACCGAGGTTCCCGGCCTCGTGCAGCCAAGGAGGGCAAGCATTTCCCGCGCCGTGCCGAACATCGTCCCCCCGCCGACGGTCGCCAGTTCCATGCAGGGCAGACTCAGCATAAAATGCACCCCCCCCTCTATCGCATCGGCCTGGACGAAAATGCTGGACGAGGATACCACATGCGCCAGGTCCTGGCCCGTGGCCGCAAAAAACGCCGCCACCGTGTTCGCGGCATTGACGTTGAAACCGGAAATGGTCCCGCTTAACGCGGAACCCAAATAGCACTTGTGGAACACCGTTTTTTCCACGCTGCGCCCGTTGACGCCCGCCTTAAAAACCCGGCCCAGAATCTCGTCGCTGACAAAGACTTCCGTCTGGATCGATTTTCCCCGCCCGTTTAGGACATTGATGTGCGCGTTTTTTTTGTCCGCGCACATATTGCTGCTGATGGTGATGAGCTTCCAGCCGGGGTAGTCTTTCAGAATGCCGCGCGTAATGTCGGCCGCAGCCTTGGTAACGCCGTTCATGCCCATAGCGTTGCCCGTCTTGCAGTTCATGCGCAGGATTACCTTTGTACCCAGCTGGTAGGGGTCGATGCTTTCCAGGCGCACAAAGGGATCGTAAATATGCTTCTGGAGGGAAGCCACATACGCGCCGTCGGTTTTGACCCGCTCGCAGAGCCTGCGGGCCTCGTAAATATCCGGCGCCTCGATCATCGGCGCGCGGCTCATCCCGTCGTAGTGGACAAGGGTGGAAAGGCCCCCCGCCTGGTTAATGGCCTTCGCCCCGCGCTGCACGCCGGCCACAAGCGCGGCCTCGTTGGTGGCAAGCGGAAGCCAGACCTTTTCGTTTTCCACATACTGGCCCTTTATCAAAACAGGCCCCGCAAGGCCCAGGGGAATCAAAGCCGCGCCGATCTTCCCCTCGATGCCCGGAAGAACGCGCCCCCCCGCCGCAAGGCCGCAGTTGTCAAGCCGGCACCCCCGCACCGCCGGAAGCCCCACGCCCGAAGCCTCCTCCACGCAAAGGCGCCTCAGCTCGGCGGCGTCCGCGCAGGCATCCTTGACCCTTGAGGCGTCGCCGCCGTACAGCCCGGCAAAAATAACCGCCTCAAGGTCCCGGCTTTTAACCTCCCCCGAGACATATTGTTTTTTGATCTCCTCAAGTTTCTGGTTCATTGGTTTTTCTCCTCAAAAAAAATATTAGACTTGTTTAAGAACCTGCCGGTTCTTAAACAAGTCTCGCGGAATTTGCCGAAAATTGCGGCAAATTCCAGTATTTTTAACAATGTCAGGCGAGTTAACTCGCCTGACATTGCTATTTTTGGAAAGAAGTTGTTTAGAAACTGAGGTTTCTAAACAACTCTATTTCCTGTTGTCTGTGCGGCCAGTGGTTTTTCTTTTTAACCGCGCCCAAACCTCAGCACAATCAGCATTTTTGGTGGATAAGCGTGCTGAGGGTCTGCGCGAAGCGGCCCGCCTCGCGGATTTTTTCCAAATCGATCCCCGTCCCAACGCCCATGCGGTGGAACATCTCCACCATCACCTCCGTCTGGCAGTTGCCCTTCGCGCCCGGGGCGTAAGGGCAGCCGCCAAGCCCCCCGGCCGCCCCGTCGAAAACCCTCACCCCCGCCTGGAAAGCCGCAAGGTTGTGCGCGTGCTCCAGCCCGAAAAACCTGTGGAAATGCGCCGCCAGGCCCGCCCTTTTCAGCCGCGCCCCTATCATCTTGGGAACCCCATACGCGGAAAGCGGACTGGCCATACCCGTCGTGTCGCCTAACGAAATCTCGTAGGCCCCGAAACTTTCCAGGGCCAGCGCCACCTCAAGGGCCTTCTCCGGCGGCATCTCGCCCTCCATAGGACAGCCGAACACCGTGGCAATATACGAGCGGACCCTCACCCCGTTCTGGGCCGCCGCCCTGTTAATGGCCTCGATCTCCCTCAGGGACTCCGCGCAGCTCATGTTGAGGTTCTTTTTGTTATGGCTCTCGGAGGTGCTCATGATAGTCACGACCTCCTTCAAGCCGCAATCAATCGCAAGCTCAAGACCCTTCAGGTTAGGCACAAGCGCGTTATAAACCACGCCCTCCCCCCGGCGGATTCCCGCGCACACCTCCCTCGCGTCCCTCATCTGCGGCACCCATTTCGGATGCACAAACGACGTGACCTCGATCCTCCGGCACCCCGCATCGGTCAGCATATCGATAAGCCGGATCTTTTTCTCCGTAGGAATAAACTCCGGCTCCGGCTGCAAACCGTCCCTCGGCCCCACCTCAAAAACGCTAACGGACTCTGGCATGTTTTCCAGCATCGTACCTCCCCTTCGTGTCTGCGGGCCAGCCCGCCCACCTCAAAGCCCCTGTAGTATATCACAGGCGGAAAGGGAACACAAGAAAAAAATTGGGAGCGCGGTGTGTGAAGTGAAGTTGATAGAGAAAATTTTGGGCGCATTTTTGGCGCTTGGCGCCAAAAACCCGGGTCGCATGGGCGAGCAGCAATCCTGTCTTCAGGATTGCGACCAGCCGGGCTTTCCGCTCCAAGTCCTCGGATTTGCCGCCGCAAATCCTGTGGGCTTTCCGCTGCAATCCCTTGCGCGGAAGAAAAAGACAAACCACCGGCCACACGGACAGACACAGGCGGATGCCAGTTTTTACTCCCCCCACTCCTGATTTTCCCTTCTTCGCCTTCGCGCCGTTTTCTCTTTTCCCGTCCGTGTCCGTCCGCCACGTCAGTGAGGTCCGTGGTTCAGTCATAATATTCCAGACTTGTCGCGGCCGGAAAAGAATAATAAACGGATGTCCTGCCTGAAAGCCACGCTGTTTCCAGGCTGTCGCAGTCTGCAAAAGCCTCTTCGTCGATACTGTCAACGCTGTCGGGAATCGTGACGGAAGTAAGGCCGGTACAACGGAAAAACGCCCGTTTTCCGATAGCGGTAACGCCATCGGGAATGATAAGCGCGGCAAAACCGGTACAGCCTTCAAAAACCCCCTCGTCGATACGGTCAACGCTGCCGGGAATCGTAACGGAGGCAAGGCTGTTACATTCGGCAAAGGCATACTCTCCGATACTGGTAACGCTGTCGGGAATGGCAATGGAAGTAAGACTGGCGCAGCCGTAAAAGGCGTGCGGACCGATAGCGGTAACACCTTCGGGGATGGCATACAGCGGGTCTTCCCTGCCCGCCGGATATGCCAGGAGCGTCATTGTTGTCTCATCGAATAGAATACCATCAGGACTGGCATACCGGGGATTCTCCGCAGCCACTTCTATGGCGCTAAGGCCGGTACAGGCGGAAAAGACATCCGTGCCGATGGCGCTGACGCCGCCGGGAATGGCAACGGCAGTAAGGCTCTCGCAGGCGTAAAAGGCTTGATCGCCGATGGCGGTAACGCCGCCGGGAATGGCGACGGAAGCAAGGCTCTTGCAGGCGGAAAAGGCGTTATCGCCGATGGCGCTGACGCTGCCGGGAATGGTAACGGAAGCAAGACTCTCACAGCGAGAAAAGGTTCCTTTTGCGATATGGGTGATGCCGCCAGGCAGGGTTATCTCAGCAAGGCGATCACAACCGGAAAATGCGTAGTCTCCGATAGTCTCAAGGCTGCCGGGCAAGGTAACATTGGCAAGATTATGACAGTTGCGAAAGGCATCATAGCCTATCTTCCGTACCCCCGCAGGTATAATGACCGAGCTTATTTTGCTGCCTATAAAGGCCGCCTCGCCTATTTCCGTAATGCCTGAACCATCGGGTATACGCACATCGCCCCCGCCGCCCCTGTATTCTACCAGCACCCCTCCATCCAGAACAAAGGGCTTGCTGTTTTTAAAGGCAAGATACTGGTCAGCGGGGGAGACAGAGATTATCCATTCCTGGCTGTCCGCATCAAAGCGGGCAAGCTCCTGTCCCGTCGCCACCAAGTAGATTTCTATGCCGCCGTCCTCCCGGCCCAGAGCCAGGCGCAGGCCCTCCGGGTCCAGCGCTGCCGCCGTCGCGCCTTCGGGAACCTCCACCGGGGCAGTCCACAGTTCCCAGCCTATCTTCTCGGCGGCTTTCAGGTTCCTTATGTGCCGCAAGGAAGTGGCATGGCTGCCATCCATGCTGCCCCATGCCCGCACTGAATTGTGGGATAAAGCGGCGAACAGATATTGCCCGTCCGCGCTAAAGGCAAGCTCCTGTACGGCCCTTGCCGTCTCCCCGCAACCGAAAAACAGCGCGGCGAAAACCATGCCTGCGGAAACGGCGCATGCAAACTGTTTCCTCACAAAAAACCCCCTGCCACCGGAACTTTTCAGCCGCACCGGGCTACAGGGCAATACTATCAGATAAACGCCAGAGAAACAACCGCACGCGACATCAACTCCACATCCGCACTTCTCATTCCTCATTTTCTTAACTCACCTTACGCGAGAAGAATACAGAAAAACACCGACCACACACGCCGAAATAATCACACGTTTCGCGTGCGGTTATTTGGGCGTGTGTCGTCCGTGGTAAATTTTCTCCGTGCGTAACATGAGTTCTTAAGTGAGCCTGTTCCAAAACCTGAGAAGCCCGTGGGGCGCCAGGGGCTGGTCACAATTTGCTTTAAGGCCGTACAAGCAGGCCGTGGGCGAAGCCCCGTGTTGGTAAAGCAGAACGGTCTGCCGCCCATGCGCCAGGGATTGCAGCGGAAAGCCCACAGGATTTGCATGGGCAAATCCGAGGACTTGGAGCGGAAAGCCCGGTTTTTGGCGCGGGAGCGCCAAAAAGGCGCCAAAATCCCGGATCGAAGTGAAAGTATAAATAGGTTTTGAAACAGGCTCAAGTGCTTGTATCGCCCCTTCCCTCCCTGTATACTGCCGGTATGATCGATTTGCATACCCACTCCGCGCAGTCCGACGGGTCTTTAAGCCCCGCGGAGCTTATCCGGACGGCAAAGGAAAGAGGGGTTTCCGCGCTGGCCCTGACGGACCACGACACCCTGGCGGGGCTTCCCGAGGCGGAAGAGGCGGCGCGGGAGGCGGGGATACGCTTTATCGACGGCATAGAACTGAACATCTTCTACGCCGCCGGGGAATTCCACATGCTGGGCCTGGGGATAAAAAACTGGCGGGGCAGCGCCCTTGAGCAGACCCTGCATGGGCTGCAGCAGGACAGGACGCGCCGGAACCACGCGATTCTGGACGCGATGGGACGGGACGGGGTCGACGCCGCCTATTCGGAGCTTGAGGAACTCGCCGGGGGGAAGATTATCGGCAGGCCGCATTTCGCGCGGCTTCTTGTGGAAAAAAAAATCGTGAAAAGCACGGAGCAGGCGTTTCAGCATTACCTGAAAAGGGGCAAGCCCTGGTATGCCCCGCGCCAGGGGCTTTCCGCGGAGGAGGCGGCATCCCTTATCCACGGGGCGGGGGGGCTTGCCGTTATCGCCCACCCCATGAGCCTGTACATAGGCTGGAAGGCCCTGCCGCAGCGCATACAACTGTACCGCGACCAGGGGCTTGACGGAATCGAAGCCTGGCACTCGAATTCCTCCTACCGGGAATGCGAGCGGCTTCAGGAAATCGCCTTCTCCCTGGGAATGATCGTAAGCGCGGGCTCGGATTTCCACGGGGACCACATACCCAGCCGCCAGCTCGGCCACACCTGCGAGGACGCAAGGCCCATCGAGGACTCCTTCGCCCGGCCGTTTCTGTAAAGTATCCAACCACGAATCTCGCGAACAAGTCCCTTAACCCGCGCGAAAAACCACGGCCCCGGTATTTCGTTCACAGTTTTTGTATCTCTTCCGCCGAAAGGCCGGTGATGTCCGAGATTTTTTCAGGCGGGTCCCCCCAGGCCTTCATCTTCCGCGCGGATTCGAGTTTCTCCCGGCGGAATCTCGCAAGGTCTTCTCTGCGGGTTTTCTCCGATGTCTCTTCCACGGCCTTGCCGACGGCCTCTTCCACGGCCTTATCCACGACTTTGCCCACGGCCTCTTTCAGGCCCAGCTCGACGCCCTCCTCCACGCGCAAATCGATGAACTCTTCCAGCGTTATGTCGGCGAACATACTGAT
>JAISXE010000183.1 GCA_031270615.1 Spirochaetia bacterium | reverse complement strand
AAAAAAGGCCGCCGAGGATTTGCCGGTATTCTTCCTCCACGGGCGCGCGGTGGCCGCCGGTGGCCACAACCAGGGTGATGTCCGTATCCTCAAAGCCGGCCTCCCGCGCGGCGGGAAGGATATTGTTCAGCATGGCCTCCGTAGGCGTGGGCCGGGTCGCGTCGTTTACGATGATAAGGAGGCGCTTCCCGCCCCCCAGGAATTCCGCCAGGCTTTTCCCCTCGCCTCCGTCCGCCGCCAGGGGATGCTCCAGGGCCGTGCCAAGAATACAGGCCGCATCCCCGCGCGCCAGGTAGTCATTCGGTTCCGCTATGGCCAGAAGATTCCCATCGGGAAACTCAAGCGGCAGGGTCCTGTCAAGATACGGCAATTCTATTCTCATGGTAAGGCCTTCCCTCCAAGCGGAAATGGGACCGCCGCGGCAATCCAGGCCGGAGCTTCCGCGCCTGTGCCGCGGCGGCTTCGCGGTGTCCGCCGCGCGCCGGTCATGCGGACAAAAACTGGTAGACGCTTTGGGGCACGGGGATGCCCTCTTTTTTGTAGCGCGCCATGTTTCGGTATTCGATCTCGCCGGGGATAAGCACCTTCTCAACGCCGGGCGCCGTGGGATGGGCGTGAAGCTCGTCAATCATTTTCTGGGCGACCGCGAGATAGGAAGGCCCTGCCCCGAAAACCGAAGGATCAACGACAAAAAAGAAATTGGACAGATTGCGCTGCTTCCCGTAGTCGCCGTACATCAGGGTAAGGTGCGGCCCAAACACCCCGCCGATCATCAGGCCCGTCAGGGCCTCCACCATGACGGCGATGCCGTAGCCCTTGGGCCCCCCGAAAGGAACAACGGACACAACCTTGTGGGGGTCGCTGCACTTCCTGCCCTCCTCGTCCACGCCCCAGTTGTCCGGTATCTTAATGTTTTTCTCGCGGGCATGCAGGACTTTGCCGAAGGCGACCTCGCTGGTGGCCATATCCAGGAGAATGGCGTCTTTTTTTCCGGGGAAGCCGAAGGCAAAAGGATTGGTCCCGAAAAAAGAACCTTTGCCCCCGAAGGGCGCCATGCATTTGTCCGTATTCACGCAGACCATAGCCATCATTTTCGCGTCGATTGCCATCTGCGCGTAGTAGGCCAGGGCGCCGCAGTGGCTGGCGTTTTTGACACCCACAAGAGCCACGCCCTGCTTCCCCGCGATCTTAATAGCCTCGCCCATCGCGTATTTTGCCGCCAGGTGCCCCATGCCGCCCTGGGCGTCCAGAAGCCCTACCGAAGGTTTCAGCTTTGCCAGTTTCAGTTTCATGTCCAGGTTGATACCGCCGGACTGAATCCTCTTCGCGTAATGCTCCACCCGCAGCACGCCATGCGAATGCACGCCGCGCAGGTCCGCGAAAATAAGAACCTCCGCCACAGTCTGGGCGTCCGGTTCGCGGAGGCCCCCTTCCACAAGCCGCTTCACCGCCATTTTTTTCAGCGCGGGCGCCTTCACAATAACCATATCATCAGCCATATTTTCCTCCGGAAATCGTATAAATAGTTTTCCATCAGTATACGCCGAAACCCGGAATATGGGAAGAGGAGGATGGAAGTAATCAGCAAGAAATAAAATTTTGGGCGCATTTTTTTTCGGCCGCAGCCGAAAAAAAACCGGGCTTTGCGGGGCTGCGCTGCCGCTCCGGCCCTGCGGGCGCGCTCCGCGCCCCCTCCAATCCCTTGCGCGGCCCAGGGGCTTTTTAAAGGCGTAACCACCGCCCGCGCGGAAACCGCAGCCCTTTGATCGGGATTTCGGCCTTTGCCGTGTCGCCCGTACCGTCCGTGTTCGTCCGTGGTTATCCGTGTCTGTCCGTGGTTTTCTCCTCCGACCGGCTATCCGCCACGAAAAACAACGATGCGCGGGGGAATTGCCTTTCGGCAATTCCCCCGCGCCTGCTTCCGGGCCGCGGCTACTCGACCTTTACTTCAATCGAGCGGGTTTTGTCTTCCTTGCGTTTCTGCATTTCGAGGATCAGCAGGCCGTTTTTGAACTTCGCGCTGATTGACTCCTTGTCAACGTTCTGGGGCAGGACGAAGCTCCGTTTGAACGAGGCTTGGCTGCGCTCGCGGATCAGGTAGCCGGTCTTCTCCTGCTCGGTTTCCTCGCTTTTTACAGAGGAAATGCTCAGGATGTTCTCCTCCATGCGGACATCCACGTCCTTCTGGGTCAGGCCGGGAAGTTCGGCCTCCAGAAAGTAGCTGTTCCCCTCTTCGCGGACATTCACCGCAGGGCTGCGGGCTTTCCAGGTCGGCGCGTTGTCGTTCAAAAACGAATCCAGGACGCGGTTGAAATCCCCCAGCAGGTCAAAAGCCCCAACAGGTTTGTAACTCATCAGACTATTCATAGTATACCTCCATACAGTATGTTTTTTGTTTTTGGCCCCATCGGGCCTTCGTCCTTATTTAAGCATAAACCGTGCCAAGTCTTGGCTGTCAGGGAAATTTTATTTTAAGGCGAAAAACAAGCTAAGTCATTATACTATAAGGATTTAGATACGGCCTACCGTGCAGGCGTTTTGCCGGAACTGGTGAAACAGTCAAATTCTTTTGGATTTCCGGCATTTCCGCCGGAACATTTGGCCGGAATTTTTTCGGTATTTGTGTCATATTGATACAGCGAAAAAAACAGGAAATTCTTTTGTGTGTCATAATGGCGCGTTTATTTCGGCGGCAATCGTCAGGGTCTGCCCGTCCACGGTCAGGAACAAAGTCCTCCCCACGCCGTCGATAATGATATCCCCGCCGGGGGAGGGGCTTTCGCCCTCGGCGCCTGTATTTTCCCCGGCGCCCGCCCCCGTGTCGGCGGGGGCCTCGGCTGCGTTTTGCCGCGCCGGCGGAGGGGCCTCGGCCTTGAGGATTTGCCGCGGCAGGGCCGAAAGCGGGGGCATGTCCAGCATGATATCCGTCAGCGACACGGACAGCATTTCGCCCGTTTCCTGCACCCGGACGGTATAGGTCCTGCCGAACCTCCTGGACCTTTCCGCGTCAAAGGCGGGAAACCTCCCGTCTTCGGCGGCGGGCCGGAACACCGTGAAGTCCTGGTCGCGCCTTTCCGCGCGGTAGCTTGCCGCATAGCGCCCGCCCTCCAGGACATGGAAATTGAACCCCGCCTGATCCAGCGGCATCAGGTTCAAGGCAAGGAGAAGAAGCTTTACCAGAATTTCGTTTGCGCCCATGCGTTTATTATAGCCCAAACCGGCAAAAGACGCCAGAGCGCGGGAAAGGGAGAGAGCAGGGGGTGGCAGCTATTACTGCTTCTGAGCCGCTTCGCGGCAGACAGGGTTTACGCAGCGCATTGCCTTTGGCAACGCGCTGGCCTGGTACAAGACAAAATGTCGCGTTCCCGGCGATAAGTATGTTCTGCGTTATAGGATGCGCTTGGCCTTGAAGCGTCTTTTGTGGACAGATGCGCGACATTTTGATAGCGTAAATGGCTCCTGCAATCGTGGCTGGTCGCCCATGCGTCCTGGGTGGCCGCGGCCGGAGTGGATAAAGACGCGCATGGCGCTTCGCGCCATTGCGTGGCTGGTCACTCGCTTTGCTCGTTGCTCGCCCATGCAACCGGGGTGGCA
>JAISXE010000250.1 GCA_031270615.1 Spirochaetia bacterium | reverse complement strand
AAAGCATGACCTTCCCATCGGGTCCGGGACAGAAGGCGAGGCCTATGCCCTGGCCGTGTCCGGAGGGTCCGTCTATGCTGCCGGGTCTTACAATGACGGCGGCAACAACAAGCCCTGTTACTGGCTTAACGGGGCAAAGCAGGACCTTCCCATCGCATCCGGGACATCGGGCGTTGCCCTTGCCCTGGCCGTGTCCGGCGGGTCCGTCCATGTTGCCGGGAATTACTGGGACGGCGGCAGCAACCTCAAGCCCTGTTACTGGCTTGACGGGGCAAGGCAGGACCTTGATATCCCGTCCGGGACAGGGGGCGAGGCCTCTGCCCTGGCCGTGGTGTCGCGCTAGCGGCCAGCCGCGGTTCAGACTGGCAGGTCGGCAGCCTGCTGCGGTCCGCAACGACATTCTGTCTTGTCATTTGTCAGTGGGGTCAGTGGTTCTCTTATTCTTCCGCGCGAGGGATAGAAGCGAAAATCCTTTTTTTGCCGCCGCGCGGCAAAAAAAGATTGCAGCGAATAGCCCGGTTTTTTTTCGGCTACGCCGAAAAAAAAGGCGCCCAAATTCTTAATTCCTCATTCCTCATTCCCCCTGTGCCAGTGGTTGATTTTGGGGCCGCGTCCTATTGAATCACCGGGGAATCCATGTTAGATTTGGTTTTCTATGAGAATCGAACGTAAGTTTACGCATGAGGGGCAGGACCCGTACAGGGGCATTGAGTGGGAGGAGCGGGTTTCGGAGATCAGGGCCGCCGGGGGCGGGATGCTGTTCCGCCAGGAAAATGTGCGGGTGCCGAAAAACTGGTCGCAGATGGCTACGGATATTCTGGCGCAGAAGTATTTCCGCAGGGCCGGGGTTCCTTTGGGGGACGGCAGCCTGGGCGGGGAGAGCGACGCGCGGCAGGTTTTTCACCGCCTTGCCCACACATGGAAGGTGTGGGGGGAGCGGGCGGGCTGTTTCGATTCTCTGGAGGACGCGGGGAATTTTTATGACGAGATTGTGTATATGCTGGCGTCCCAGATGGCGGCGCCGAATTCCCCCCAGTGGTTCAATACCGGGCTTTACGAGGCTTACGGCATCGAGGGGCCTGCCCAGGGGCACTTCTATGTCGATCCGCAGGACGGCGAGGTAAGGAGGTCGGAGAGCGCCTACGCCCGGCCCCAGCCGCATGCTTGTTTTATTTTGAATGTGGAGGACGACCTGGTAAACGAGGGCGGTATCATGGATTTGATAAACCGCGAGGCCAGGCTTTTTAAGTACGGTTCCGGCACGGGGAGCAATTTTTCCCGCCTGCGGGGGGAAAACGAGCCTTTGAGCGGCGGGGGGTTTTCTTCCGGGCTTTTGTCTTTTTTGAGGATTGCCGACCGCTCGGCTTCCGCGATAAAAAGCGGCGGCACGACCCGCCGGGCAGCGAAGATGCTTGCGCTTGACGCGGACCATCCCGATATCGAGGCTTACACGCGGTGGAAGGTAAACGAGGAGTACAAGGTCAGCGCGCTGGTGGCGGGGAGCGCCTTGATTACCCGGCACGTCAAGGCGCTGGCTTCGGCGGTTTCGTTGTTCGATGAAGACGGGGCGGGCGCGGATGGGCGTTTCGACCCCGGGCGGAACGGGGGGCTTGCGAAGGCGCTGAGGGCGGCCATAGGGGACGGGGTTCCTTCGCAGTACCTTTACCAGTACCTGCGGCTTCTAAAACAGGGGATCGATGCGGGGCTTCCCCCGCGCTACACGACCGACTGGATGGGCGAGGCCTATACCACGGTGAGCGGCCAGGCTTCAAACAACTCGGTGCGCGTCAGCGGGGATTTCATGCGCCGGGTCAGGGAAGACGGGGACTGGCCCCTTATGCCGCGTACCGGCGGGAAGGCGGTGAAGACCCTGAAGGCCCGCCAGCTTTGGGACGAGATCTGCCGCAGCGCCTGGCTCTGCGCCGATCCGGGGCTGCAGTTCCACACGACGATCAACGAATGGCATACCTGCGCCGCAGACGGGGAGATCCGCGCCTCGAACCCCTGCTCGGAGTATATGTTTCTTGACGATACGGCCTGCAACCTTGCCTCGCTGAACCTGCTGGCGTTTTACGATGAGAAAACGGGGGTGGTGAATGTCGCGGATCTGCTCCACGCGGTTAAAATCTGGACCGTGGTTCTGGAGATCAGCGTGGCGATGGCCCAGTTCCCTTCACGGGAGATTGCCCGCAAAAGCTACGAGTACCGCACCCTCGGCCTGGGCTACGCCAACCTGGGGAGCCTGCTTATGGTTATGGGCCTGCCTTACGACAGCGGGGAGGGCAGGGCGGTCGCGGCCGCGTTGAGCGCCGTCCTGAGCGGGGAGGCCTACGCGGTTTCCGCCTTGCTGGCGAAGGACTGCGGGCCTTTCGCGCGCTTTGCCGCCAACCGCGAGTGCATGCTCCGCGTTATACGCAACCACCGGAGGGCCGCGTACGACGCCCCGCGCGCGGAATACGAGGGGCTTTCGGTGTATCCAGAGGGTCTGCGGGCGGAGGACTGCCCCGCGTATCTTCTTGCCTCGGCGCGGGAGTGCTGGGACCGGGCGCTTGGGCTGGGCGAAAAACACGGATACCGGAACGCGCAGGTGTCGGCCATAGCGCCCACGGGGACTATCGGCCTTCTTATGGACTGCGACACGACCGGGATCGAGCCGGATTTCGCTTTGGTGAAATTCAAGAAGCTCGCGGGCGGCGGTTCCTTCAAAATCATCAACCATTCGATTCCGCCCGCCCTGCGGCGGCTTGGCTACGGGGAAAAGGAAATCGAAGGGATTGCGGGCTACTGCCTGGGGCACGGGGAGCTTCCCGCGCAGGGGCCGCTTTCCCTGGCCGCGCTTGCGGCCAAAGGTTTCGGGAAGCAGGAATGCGCCTCGGTGCAGGCGGCGCTGAAGGGGGCTTTTTCCCTGGAAGGCGCTTTCCAGGCGGAGCTTTTTTCAAAGGAGTTCCTTGAGCAGAAACTGCGCCTGCCGGCCGCCGCGCTGCGCGGTTCCGGGTCCAGCCTGCTGCGCGCCCTGGGTTTTTCGGACGGCGAAATCAGGGAAGCCGAGGTGTATGTCTGCGGGACAATGGGCGTTGTGGGTTCTCCTGGTTTGAAGGAGGAGCATCTTCCGGTTTTTGACACAGCCAACCCTTCGGGGCGGGGGTCAACGCGCGTTATTCCCTGGCAGGCCCATATCGGCATGATGGCCGCCGTGCAGCCCTTTGTGTCCGGCGCCATTTCCAAGACGATCAATATGCCCAATTCCGCTTCCGTGCAGGATGTGAAAGGCGCCTACACCCTGGCCTGGCAGAGAATGCTCAAGTCCATTGCCCTGTACCGGGACGGCTCGAAGTTGAGCCAGCCCCTTGTGACCCTTTCGGGTTCCGGGGACGCTTTGGCCGACAGCCTCCTCGCCCTTGAGGCGGGGCTGAAAACAGCCGGGGCCTGTCCCCCCGATGCCGCCTCAAGGCCGCTGCGGGGAAGGAAACCGCTTCCAAACCGCCGCAGGGGCTACACGCAGAAAGCCAAAATCGGGGGGCACAGCCTGTTCCTCCGCACGGGGAATTACGCGGACGGCAGCCTGGGCGAGATTTTCCTTGACATGCACAAGGAAGGCGCGGCTTTTAGGTCGCTCCTGAACAGCTTCGCCATTGCGGTGTCCCTGGGCCTCCAGTACGGGGTCCCGCTTGAGGAATATGTGGAGGCGTTTACCTTTAGCAAATTCGATCCCAACGGCATCGTCCACGGCCACGA
>JAISXE010000248.1 GCA_031270615.1 Spirochaetia bacterium | reverse complement strand
AAGGCCTTGGACGATGGCAGGCGGTTATACGATTATATCCAGGAAAACAAAACGGATAACAAAAAAGGATTATCCTCTGGAGTGGTGTACCGGCTGCTGGATTTCGCCGCCCGCGCCGCGAATTTTGAAAACGGCAACCTGCGGGACAAGTTGTGGGTAAGCAATTTCAAATACATGGTTGCGAGAAACATACACGATAAAACCGTCAGGGATTGGTTTTCCGGATTCGGAACAACAGAAAATATTATCAAATCGCGTGTCGCGGTAAGTTATGCGCTATACGCCAACAGAAAAGCATAAGGAGGAACAGGGATTATGGCATACGAAAATCGGGAAAGTCGTGACAACCGCAGACAGCAGGGGCATTATGAGGCGCCGCCCGCGCCGAAGCCGGTTGTTATTGGCGGGTTTTATACGGCGGACAACAAAATCAAGCCGGATTTGTTTGACAAAACGGCGCGGGAGATCGCGGAAAGCTTTTATATCAGGAATCCCCAAATCGGCGTAAGCATTACCCAACTGCGGCGTCTTTTCGACGAGGTAAAACGCTTTGAACAGATCCTTGATGCATCGCCCGGCCAATGGGAGGCACAGCTTCCGTATATAAAAATGATAAAATCAAAGGTCAGCTATACGGTGGCCCGGGCGGTCAAACAAAAATCCGTGGAAGAGGGAGTCTATAAAAACCTGGCCGACTTTATGACCCAGGGCATCGACCTGGTTAAGGAATTGCGGGATTACCATGTTTTTGTTTCGCTGTTTGAGGCCGCCTATGGGTTCTACTATGAAAAGGCTCCAAAGAGCGCAAACTAAAGGAAAAGGGAGGCACACAAGATGAAGCAGATTGGACTAAAAAAGATAAACGGGCAGATTGTCGTCAAAACCGGGCTGCATATCGGCGCGGGGAGCGACAAGGTTGAAATCGGCGGCATGGACAATCCGGTAATCAGGAATCCCCTGACGCGGGAACCCTATATCCCCGGTTCTTCCCTTAAGGGAAAGATGAGATCCCTCCTGGAATGGAAACTGGGAAAGGTGCAAAGCAACAGGGGGAAACCCTGCGACTGCGGCGAGGCTGGCTGCCAGGTATGCCGGGTGTTCGGCAGCGCCAATAACAGCAGGGGCAGGGACAGGGACAGCGGGACGCAAAAAGGGCCGACCCGTCTTATTGTCCGGGACGCCTTCCTTTCCGAAGAAGACAAAGAAAAAATGAACAACGGGAAGACGATTGTCGAGGAAAAACACG
Organism: Spirochaetia bacterium; assembly: GCA_031270615.1. GTDB lineage: Bacteria > Spirochaetota > Spirochaetia > DTKZ01 > DTKZ01 > JAISAF01. The sequence goes on along the minus strand of JAISXE010000248.1, from coordinate 2,217 downwards.
AAAACAGTCTTAACAGGATTACCGCCCAGGCGAATCCGAGGCCCATCGAGCGGGTTGTCCCCGGCGTCAAATTTGATTTCGAAATGGTCTACCGGATTATTGATACGGGCGACGGCGGCGAAAAAGACAAAGCCAATTTTGAGGCGGTTGTTCTGGACGCCCTGAAGCTGCTCAAAAACGATTATCTGGGCGGCGGCGGCACCCGGGGAAACGGGCGGATCGATTTTATCAACGTAAAAGATGAAACCGGCAAAACGATAGATTTGTAGGCGGCGGCACTATGACTTTATACCGGATAACACTGCAATTGAGATCTCCCCTGCTGACGCCCCTGAAGGGCGATACCCTGTGGGGGCATATTGTCTGGGGCATAGCGAATCACGAAGGGGATGAGGGGGCTGCGGAATTCCTTGCCCTGGAAAAAGGCGACTCCCCGGCGCTTGTCGTTTCCAGCGCCTTTCCGGAAGCCACGCTCTGCAGGCCAATCCCCGAACCCCAGGAGCGCGGCAGGACGCCGCTTGACGCGGACAGCTACGCCAGAATCAAACTCAATAAAAAAACGAAGTATGTCCCCGCCGCGCGCTATTTGGAAGGAATTCCCGAAACAGAGCCCAAAAGCGCCGATCCGTTTCAATCCGTCCAGGTCCTGCACAATACCATTGACCGCGGAAGCGGCACGGTTCTTGAGGGGGGCCTGTATCCGCTCCGGGAAAAATGGGCCAGAGTCCCCAATTGGGACATCTATATACTTTCCTCATTCAGCGCCGGACGTTTAAAAGAATTATGCGAATGGGCCTTCGAGAACGGCTATGGCGCGGACGCCTCGACAGGGAAGGGCAAAATCACGATACAGACGGAGCCACAGGAGGTGCGGGCAAAGAAAAACGGCGACAGCTATATGGCCCTTGGCCCTTTTGTAAAGGACGGGGGAAACGGCATTGCCGGACTGCGGGGGGACATTTTTATCCGCAGCGGCAGGCTCGGCGGCGCTTTCGCCGCAACAAAACCTCCTTACAAGAAAACCGTTGTGCTTTATGAGGAGGGGGCGGTATTCACGGCGGAAAAACCGCTACAGTTCGCGGGCAGGATGCTGCCTGACATGCACGGCGATTCCCGCATTTGCCAGTCGGCCTTTGCCCCCGTGCTGCCGGTTTCCTGAAAAACAAAAAGGAGCGTATATGCAAACCTACACCCTTACTGTAAGACCCCTTACGGGCATCCACATCGGCAACGGGGAGGAACTTAGCCCCCTGGATTACAAGCTGGACAAAGCAAAAAACGGGAAAACCGTGTATTTGAAATATTCCAGCGATAAAATCCTGCGCCGGCTTATCGCCGAAAAAAAAGAACTGGCCGCTTTTGAGCGGGCCAGCGCCAGCGGGAATATAGGCGAGATGCAGGCCTTTTTTCAGAAGAACTGCGTCGTTGCCGACGTTGATTATCCCTGCGACGTCACCGACGAGTTTGAACGGATTTATTACCGGAACCGCGCAAAGGACCCCATCGATAACGCCTCGGGGGTTTTGCAAATGTACCGGCCCGGAGGCTGCAAGTATCCGGTAATCCCCGGCAGCTCCATGAAAGGCTCGATACGGACGGCGGTATTGAATTTGCTGCTGGTTGATTTGGGTGACGACGACTATAAGACTTTATTGTCCGAGGAATCAGGCAATAATAAACTGCAAAAAAGCCTGCTGCACTATGATGACGCGAAAAACGACCCCTTCCGCTGCGTCTCTATCAGCGATTCGGTTTTTCCCGTGAAAAACACCCAGCTCGTGGGGCTGCTTAAAAATATTTCCCGCAACAAAAACCAGGCAAGCCTTTTTGCCCTTGACAAGCTGCAAATTCAGGCGGAATCCATTAAAGGCGAGCTGCTCGACGGCGGGGCATGCGCCCAGACCTCCCTTGCTATTGACACGGATTTGCTGTCCCTCTCCTGCAAGGCTAAAATATCCATAGAAAAAATCATTGAAGCCTGCAATCATTTTTACTGGAACGAGTTTGAAAGCGAGTACCGGAAATTCTATGAAGACATCGTTGACGGGACTACCGGCATCATAGAGGAACTAAAAAAGAGACTGGACAACGCGCGAAAGGAGAAAAACCAGTTTATTATCCGCCTGGGACGCTGGAGCCAAGTGGAATTTGTAACCTTTAACGAGGATTTCAGAAAGCCGAATACAAAAAGAAGGGGAAGGGACATGGGATGGGGAA
>JAISXE010000161.1 GCA_031270615.1 Spirochaetia bacterium | reverse complement strand
GCGCAGAATGTACTCGGCCGTGAATACCGTTATCGAAAAATACTCAAAGGAGCTTAACGCGAAGGAATAGCCTTTTTCAATATCAGTGAACGAAGCGGCGATGACGGCGGTGATGTTTACTGTGATCAAAACGATTATAAACCAGTCAAAGGCCGCGCTTGCGGTATCCCCTGGTTTCGATTTTTCGATTATTTCAAATATGCGTTTGCGTGTCATGAGAAATTCCCCAATACTCCCCGATTTTATTGCTTTTGCACTTGTTGGTACAGCGGCATGGCGGTCTGTCATCAGACGATAGGGATGGCCGGGCGCGGTTGTTTTCGCACGCGGGATTGGTCCCGAAAAAACGGCCCGCCGGTAAAATTCCCGGTGAACCGTGTTCGGGTTTCGGCTAACTTCTTTTCGCCCAGGTTCTGCCGTCGTTTCTTGAGTAGTACAGCCCCTTGCTTGTTGTCGCCAGGATTTCGTTCCCGTTGCCCGTCAAGTCTTCGAAGTCGCCATACGAGGAACCGCTGAAGCGCTGGCTCCAGGTGCGTCCGTCGTTTGTCGAATACTCCAGTTTTTGGGAATTGCTGGGAGAAATCCTGATCAGTTCCTTGCCCGTGTTTAACATTTGGCTCATTTTTGCCCTCCTCGAATGATTTTGTGTTTATTGTACACCCGCGGTCTGTCGTAAAACGATAGACCAAAACGTTTTTTTGTTAAATTTTGACAAATCGAACGGAAAAACAACGTACAACTGCCGTCCATACATCCTGGGCTGGATAGCATAAGCGCCGCCCGTAAGCGCCCGGGCTGGTCACGATTTTCTAAAAGGCCGTACAAGCAGGCCGTGGGCGAAGCCCCGCGTTGGTAAGGCAGAACGGTCTGCCCCCATGCGCCCGGGCTGGTCACGATTTGCTTCGCAAATCGTTGCTCGCCCATGCATCCCGGGCTGGTCACAATCCTGGAGACAGGATTGTTGCTCGCCCATGCATCCCGGCTGGTCACGATTTTCTAAAAGGCCGTACAAGCAGGTCGTGGGCGAAGCCCCGCGTTGGTAAGGCAGAACGGTCTGCCGCCCATGCGCCAGGGCTGGTCACGATTTGCTTCGCAAATCGTTGCTCGCCCATGCGCCAGGGATAGAAGCGGAAATCCTTTTTTACCGCAGCGCGGTAAAAAAGATTGCAGCGGATAGCCCGGTTTTGGCGCGGAGCGCCAAAAGGCGCCCAACATCCTATTCTCCGCATGCTTCTTCTCCTGATTCTGCCTGTCCGTGTCCGCCAGTGTGGTCTGTGGTTGATTTTGCTCGCGGGGCTGCTTGCCTGTTTATGGGCGTTTTTGTATACTATAAGCATAATGAGTATTCCGAAGTATCCTGATTTCGCGCCCATCGGCCTTGATATGAGGGCGGACATGCATCCGCGGCTTTCCATGCTGAAAGACGGGGTTTCGGAGTTTACTTTTGCGGGGCTGTATCTTTTCCGGCACAGCTACCAGTACCGCGCTTCCTGGCTGCCCAACGACACGCTGGTTTTTTCCGGCATCAAGGAGGGCAGGACTTTTTTCCTTCTGCCCTGCGGCCTGCCGGACGCGCAGACCCTGGGCGAGCTTTTTTCGGGGCACGACTACCTGAAAAACCTGAGCGAGGGCGACACTGAGGCCGGCCGCGTCATGCTGGAGCAAAACGGCTACGCCGTGCATGAGGACCGGGGCAACTTCGACTACCTCTACCTGCGCGAGGACCTCGCGACGCTGCCGGGCAGGCACTACCACAAAAAGCGCAATTTGGTAAACGCTTTTCTTAACAATTACACCTACGAGGCGAAGCCCCTGCGCAAGGCCCATATCGCCGACGCCTACGAGATCCTCGATGCCTGGCGCGCGGCAAAGGGCGAGTCGGGCGATTATGCCGCTTCAAAGGAGGCCCTCGACCTGATGGAGGAACTCAAGCTGAAGGGGTACATTTTTTACGTTGGCGGCAAACCGGCGGCTTACACGCTCGGCGAGGCCCTTGCCCGGGGCCGCAGTTTCGCCATCCATTTCGAGAAGGCCATCGACAGCTATAAGGGCATTTACCAATTCGTCAACCAGGCTTTTGCTTCCAGCCTGCCCAAATACTATATTTACATCAACCGCGAGCAGGACCTCGGCGAGGAGGGTCTGCGCCAGGCCAAGATGACCTACCGGCCCTGCGGTTTTGTCAAGAAATACATGGTCACGAGACAGGGCCAGAGCATATAAACTTTTTGCTCCCCCGCCTTGCGCGAGAGGAAGTAACTCATGGTACGCGCGGGGGAAATTTGCCACGGACGGCACGGACAGAAGATGGGGAATCCCGATCAAAAAGCCTGTGTTTTTCCATAGAGCCTGGTCCAAAACCCATTTATAATTTCACGCCGATTCGGAATTTTTGCGCGTTTTTGGCACAAAGCGCCAAAAACCGGGCTTTCCGCTCCAATTCCTCGTGCTTGCCAGGTGCATGGGCGGCAGACCGTTCTGTTTCACCAACGCGGGGCTTCGCCCAGGGCCTGCTTGTACGGTCTTAAAGAAAATTGCGACCAGCCTTCGCAAGCCCTGCGGGATTTCCGCTTCAATCCCTCGCGCCCCGCAGGCTTTCCAGGTTTTTGGGAAGGCCCTGGTGCTTCTTTTTTTCCTGCTATTGAAGGGTTCCGCTTTTGCGTGTAGAATTAGCGTACACTAAATCAAGGAGTTTGTATGGCAAAGATTCTGGTTATTAATTGCGGAAGTTCTTCTCTGAAATACGAGGTGTACGAGATGCCCGAAAGGAAGAGCCTGGGCAAGGGGCTGGTGGAGCGCATTGGCGAGGGCGTGGGGGTGATTTCGCAGGAATCCGCGAAGGGCCGCTACGGGGAGGAGACGCCGATTCCAGACCACCGCAGGGCGATGGAGCTTGTGCGCAAGGCGCTGACGGACGGGAAGGCGGGCATTGTCGCGTCGATGGACGAGATCGCGGCGGCGGGGCATCGCGTTGTCCACGGGGGGGAGTTTTACGCGGAGTCGGTTGTTATTGACGAGAAGGTTCTTGAGGTGGTGGACAAGTGCTCGGAGCTTGCGCCGCTGCATAATCCGCCGAATATCACGGGTATCAGGGAGGCTGTCAACCTGCTTGGCAAAAAACCGCAGGTGGCGGTGTTCGATACGGCGTTCCACCAGAGCCTGCCGCCGGCGGCGTATTTGTATGGCATTCCCCGCGAGTTGTACGACAAATACCGCATCAGGCGCTATGGTTTCCACGGCACGAGCCACCGCTATGTCGCGGCCGAGGTGCTGAACATGCTGGGGCGCTCGGAGGGGAATACCTGCCTTGTTTCCTGCCACCTGGGCAACGGGGCGTCGGTGACTGCGGTGAAGCACGGGAAGTCGGTTGACACTTCGATGGGTTTTACGCCGCTTGAGGGCCTGGTTATGGGGACGCGCAGCGGGGACGTGGATCCGGCGGTTCTTCTTTTTTTGATGAAGCGCGGTTATGACGAGGCCAAACTGGACAAGCTGCTGAACAAGCAGAGCGGCATGCTGGGGCTTTCCGGCGTGTCCAACGATATGCGCGATATTGAGAAGGCCGCGGCTGAAGGGAATAAAGACGCGCGGGAAGCCCTTGATGTGTATGCCTACCGCATCCGCAAGTACATCGGCGCTTATGCGGCGAATCTTCCCAGGACGGACGCCGTTGTGTTTACCGGCGGTATCGGCCAGAACAGCGTGTCCACCCGCGCCAAGATTTGCGAGGGGCTTGAGGGCATCGGCATTTTCCTCGACAGGGACAGGAACGAGGCCGTGGGCAGGAAGGCGGGTATCATTTCCGCGGACTACTCGCCCACCGCCATTGCGGTTGTCATTACCAACGAAGAGCTGCAGATCGCCATCGACACCTACAGCCTGGCGTTCAAGTAGGCGGCGCGTCTTCCGCTCCCTTCGGGAACACCGGGGAGCGGGGGCCTTCGCGTTTGTCCGCGCCGTCCCTGCGGGGGCCGGTGGTTTTCTTCTTTGGCTGGATGGCTGCCTTTTATCTTTTGTTGTTATACTTCTGCGCGTTTTCCAGGCAGTTTTTGCATAGAATATAGTTTTTGGATCGCAATTTTTTGCCGCAGCGGGGGCAGCGCTGTTCTTTTTTCCGCGCGGCATATTTTTTCCGCCGTTTTTTGTTTACTTCGTCCCGGTGCCTTTCCAGAAAAAGGCGCTGCCGCAGGCGGTTGGCTGTCCGTTTTTTTTCTAATTCGGTCATTGGTTTTCGCGTTGGTTTTTGCACTGTCTTTCGCATTGTTTTTTAGTTCTCCTGTTTTATTTTTTTTAGAATTATATCACAAAATTCCAGAGTCGTTTCAGAATTTCCATTCGCCTCCTTCATGCCGGGGATGCGCTTTTTCCGGCGCGTGTTCCCCCCCTTCCGCGCGATTAGCGGTTGGTAAAAAAGTCCTTTATCCCGTCCAGCAAGGCCCGCATGTCGGCGCGGTTTAAATCCAGGTGGACGACAATGCGTATCGGGTTTTTGTCCGGCCGCATCAGAATGCCCCGCGCCTTCAAAAAATCCGAAAGGTCCTGGGGGTTTTTTTCGCGCAGTCTGATAAAAACCATGTTTGTTTCCCCGGAATGCGGCAGCGCCTCAATTTCGGGCATTTCCCGCAGGCCTTTTGTCAGGAATTCGGCGTTTTCGTGGTCCTCGGCAAGGCGGGGGATGTTGTTTCGCAAGGCGTACAGCCCTCCTGCGGCCACGATGCCGGCCTGCCTCATGCCGCCGCCCAGGACCTTGCGCCACCTGAGGGCGCGCTTTATGAATTCCTTTGGCCCGCAGAGAATCGAGCCGATGGGCGCGCCCAGCCCCTTTGAGAGGCAGACGGAAACCGTTTCGTAGTGCCGGGAGATTTCCTGCACGCCGACTTTGAGTTTTACTGCGGCGTTAAACACGCGCGCCCCGTCCAGATGCAGGCGCAGGCCGCGCTCCTTCACAAAGGCCGCGGCTTTGGCCTGATAATCCAGGGAGAGTACCTTGCCGTCCTGCGTGTTTTCCAGGCAGAGCAGTTGGGTGCGGGCATAATGGATGTTTCCCTCGGGTTTGATTTTCGCTTCGACTTTGGCAAGCCCAAGGGAGCCGTCCTCTTCAAACTCGATGGGCTGGGGCTGGATGGACCCGAATACGGCCGCGCCGCCCCCTTCCATTTTGTAGGTGTGCGCGTCCTGGCCCACGATGTATTCGTCGCCCCGGCCCAGGTGCGTCAACAGGGCAAGCAGGTTCGACTGGGTCCCGCTTGAGGCGAAAAGGGCCGCTTCTTTGCCCAGAAGGGCGGCGCCGTATTCCTGCAAGGCGTTTACCGAGGGGTCGTCCCCGTACACGTCATCGCCGACTTCGGCCTCGGCCATGGCCTTCCTCATTGCCGCGCAGGGTTTTGTAACCGTGTCGCTGCGAAAGTCTTTGTATTCCATAACTCCCTCCTACTATACCTGTAACAGACGATTGCGCCAACCATCACGCCGTTAAACCCGCGCTGCGGGGAATGAACAGAATCAGTTCGGGGAAATAGCTCATCAGCATCAAAACCGCTATTTCCATCGCGATGAAGGGTATGGTTGTTACCGCGATGCGTTCGTATTTTACCCCGGCCAGGGGCGCCGCCGTGAAAAGGGACATCCCCAGGGGGGGCGTGATAAGGCCGATATTCGCGTTGACAATCATAACCAGCGAGAAATGGATGGGGTGGATCCCGAAATTCAAAGCCAGGGGAAGCAGGATGGGCGCCAGCACCACGACAATGGCGCTGGATTCCATAACCATTCCCATAAAAATCAGAAGGATGTTGACCAGCAGCAGAAAGGTATAACGGTTCCCCGCGGCCCTGGAAATAAATCCGCTTATTTTTTCCGGTATGCCTTCGCTGGTCAGGACGATGCTGAAAAGATGCGCGCTGATGATGACCAGGAAAATAGTGCTTGCTATGGCTGAAGCCTCGATGATGCTGGTTCCGATGTCGTGCAGCGTGAGGGTCTTCAAAACCAGGACGCCCATCCAGAGGACGTACACGCAGGCCATGATGGCCGCTTCCGAGGGGGTAAAGATGCCGCTCAGAAGCCCGGCAATGATGATGAGCGCCAGCGCGAGGCCGATTCCCGCCCTTTTTACCACATGGCGGGCCCTTTCCGGGACAAAGGGCTCGGTCCTGCGCGGATGTTTGTCTTTGATCGCGAAAAACATCGCCATAACCATAAGCCCCGCGCCGATAAGGAGGCCGGGGATAATACCCGCGAGAAAAAGCGTGCCGATGGAGATCCCGGTTATCGAGCCGTAGACAACCATGATGGCGCTGGGGGGGATGATGGGGCCGATAACCGAGGAGGCCGTTGTAATCGCGGCGCTGTACTCCGCGGTGTAGCCCTGTTTTTTCATCATGGGAATGAGGATCGATCCCATCGCGGCCGTATCCGCCACCGCGACGCCGGAAATGCCGGCAAACAGAATGCTGACGAGGATGTTTATCTGCGCGAGGCTTCCGGGAAGGCGGCCCACCAGCATGTCCGCGAAGGCGATGAAGTCGTCGGTTATCCGCGTCTTTGTCATCAGGATGCCCGTCAGTATGAAAAACGGCAGCCCCGTGTAGGCGGTGTCATTCAGGCCGGAAAAAACATACGAGCCGATAAGGGCAAAGGGGGCGTCCACGACAAAGATCAGATAAACGAATGACAGGATTCCCAAAAGGAAGGCGATGGGGACGCCGCTCAAAATCGTAGCGAGAAAGCCGCCTGTCAAAAGGATGCTGGTCTTCATGCTCCTAGTCCCCTGGGACGATCCGTGTTAAAAGATATTTTTCCGGATCGGCGTCTTTCAGCAGGGGGCCGCCCAGAAAAGGCAGCATCTGCAGCAGGATAAGGATACAGCCCAGGGGAATCTGCATATACGGGAGGACAAGAGGTATTTCGATGTGTTTTCCGGTTTTTCCCGCGGCGTCCAGGGCGGAAACAAAGGACACGCCGCTAAGGAAGACCAAAAACACGGTAATGAAAAAATTCCCCGCGAAAACAAGCGCCCGCTTCGTGCAGGAGGGGGCAAGCTCAATGATGATCGTGATGCCCACATGCAGCCCTTTCCTGATGGCGATGCCGGAACCGACAAAGCAAACGCCGGTGAGCAGCCACAGGGAAAGCTCCTCCGTCCACAGTACCGAGCGGTGCAGCGCGATGCGCATGAGCCCGTTTGCCGCGATAAGAACGCCGACGGCAAGCGTGTAGGCAACCAAAAGCCGGCAGGAAAGCCAGTGCGCTTTTTCGCCGAGCTTTTCCATGCCCGCGTAGATCCGGCCAAAGAAAAAAGCGCGCCACAGATAATGAAACCTGAAAGACTGCCGGAAGCGGGAAAGCTGTTTGCGGAACGAAAAGCGCATACATGATTTTAGTGCGAAGACGGCTCATAATCAAGCGCCCCGTCCGCGCCCAAGCTCTTAACCCAGCCCTTCGCACTTCATTCCTGATTCTATCCCCAGGGTAGCGGCGTTTACCATCATTGTATAGAATTAAATTGCGCGAAGCGCAAATAGCCCGTGGGGCGCGAGGGGCTGGTCGCAATTTTGCTTCGCAAAATTGCTGCTCGCCCATGCAGCCTGGATTGAAGCGGAAATCCTTTTGGCGCAGCCAAAAGATTGGAGCGGATAGCCCGGCTGGTCGTATTTTTGTACCCGCTACGCGGA
>JAISXE010000134.1 GCA_031270615.1 Spirochaetia bacterium | reverse complement strand
GCAGCAATTTTGCTTGGCCATTAACCTATATATACGCCACAGGCTTTTTAGGGCCTCTTGCCCGGAAGCATTGTTATTACAAACACGCTTTCGCGTGCGGTTGCCGGGGCATGCAAAATCGTGACCAGCCAGGTTGCATGGGCGACCAGCCCCCTCGCGCCCCACGGGCTGATTGCGGACCTTGACTTGTTGACAGTGTGGCTCCTCCCCCTTATTCCCTCTTCCTGTCGGTGGGGTCCGTGGTTTCCACCGCGCCTGCCCCGGGTATCCCCCCGGCCTGTTCAAAGGCGTTCCGGACGGCCTGGCTAGAGTCTTCCGCCAAATACAAACGGTAGGGCTTTCTGTCGTTTTTGATATATGTGTATACGATATGCCGCCCTCCCTCCGCCTGCGCGGGGTTTTCCGGCTCCTGCGTTTCCAGCGAGAAAATTTCGCTTATCCGGCCGAGGGGGGTTTCATAGCCAATCTGGTAGCGCCCCGGGGCGGCTTTCTGCTCAAACCCGGTATACACCCCCAGGCGCAGCATTTCCGCAAGGCTGTGCGCGTAGAAGGTTCCGCCCTTGCCCACGTCGATGTAATCCCCTGCCCCGAACACCTTCCCCCGAAGCGCGCCTGCGGCCGGACCCACCTGCCAGAAACCCCGAAGCCATTCGGGGGGAAGGGGTTCTGCCCCTGGGGCCGCCAAAACGGCGGGCACTGGCGCCACTGCCTCCTGAACGGCTTTCCCGCCCCCTGCGCCGCAGCCAAGCGCGGACGCCGCCAGCAGCGCGGCCAGAAATTTCGTTTTTTTCATTCCGTCCTTCCCCACCACAGACCGCACCGAAAATCGCGGACTTCCCGCACAAAATCCATGTCTTTGTCCGCGCCCTGTCGGCCTGTCACCTTTATATACGACAGAACCGTTTTTGGGCCTCTCGCCCTGTTGCCGGGTGGGCAAAGACACGCCCTGATGGGCGTGCGTTTATTTCGGCGTGTGCTGTCTGTGGTAAATTCTTTATGACTGTGTGAACCTTGCGTGCCATGCGTCACCAATTTGGCAGAACCTGGCGGTAGTAATCGGTTTCGAGTATTTTGGCGGAATAGTCGAACATAAGGTTCACCCGCGCCATTGTTTGGGCCGCGTAGCCCTCCTCGACAGGCTCTCCGGGGGCGGGGGTAAAGATGTTTTTCTTGGCGTTGTAACGCCCGCGCGCCGTTATCCAGCTACGGTTTTCAAACACGACCAGGCCCTCGTCGCCCTCGTCCATAATGTCGCGCCCCATCAAAAGCCGCGAATCGTAGGCAAGGCCCATCAGGTTGGACAGGGTGGCAAGGATGTCGATGGGATCGCAGGGCTTGTCCACCACGACAGGCGCCTTCATCGCGCCGTTCCAGATAATCAGCGTTGTGCGGAAACGCTCGAAGTCTTCGTCCACAGGGGCGCCCTGCAGTTCCGCGATTTCCTGCGAGGTAAGCCTGAACGGGTAATGATCGTTTGAGATGACAATCACCGTGTCCTCAAGCCTGCCCGCGGCGGCCAGGCGCTCAATGAGATAGCCCACGGCCAGATCAAACTCCATGTTGCAGGCGATGTAGGCGCGCGGGGCTTCGGAATACGGCAGATCGGCCACATCGTTTTTGTGTTTTACCGCCATCATGTTTCCGAGGAAATTGTATCCTAGGTGGCCGCTCACCGTCATGTAGTAGGTGTGGAACCGCTCCTCCCCGATATACTCAGGCAGCGTCGCCTCCATCATTTCCAGGTCGGATTCCGGCCACTGCTTCGTAAGCACAAGCCCCTTGCCCACGCCCTTGTAATCGTAGCCCATGTTTGGGTGGGAGATGTGGCGGTCGTAGTAGGTGTAGGAATGGTTGTGGTACGCGCGGCTGCGGTAGCCGGTTTTCGACAACTGCCGGCCCATGGCGAAGGGCATGCTCTTCCTGCCGCTGAGGGAAAAACTCCATACCCCGGCCTTCGGAAGCAGGCCCGTGGTCGTCGTGTACTCCCCGTCGCTGGTGGAAACATACCAGAGGGGGTTATAGAAATTGGTAAATATAAACCCTTCGTTTGCCAGGCGGAACAAGGTCGGCGTTTTGAAGGGATCGATTGCCCAGGAGGAAAAACTTTCGGCGCAGATCCAGATCAGGTTTTTTCCCCGAAACATGCCGGTATACTTGTTTTGCAGCGTCGGCGGAATCTGCCGGAAATACTCGTGCATCCTGCGGAGTGTCTGGTTCGGGGCGCTTCGCGCCAGGGCGTCAAAATCAATATCCAGCGCGTTGGGGCCGTAGCGTGTTTCGGGCGCTTCCGCCGCCTCCGGCGCCGGGGGAGGCGGCTCGGACGCCCCGGCGGGCTGCCCCGCTTCGCGGGGGAACAGCAGATTCCAGGCATCAAGGCGCATGGTTGTAAAAACCCCGAAACGTTCCACCGCCAGCGTGGGCACGAAGGCTTCCTGGTAAAGATAGCGCGTGGAAATGGCGCCCCCCGACATGGTTTGGATCAGGGCCCAGGCCGCGAACTGCGACAGAAAAAAAACCGCAGCCAGACAGGCCGATGCCCGCAGGGAGGGACGCCTGGAAGGAACAAGCGTCCTCCCCCGCACAAACCAGACAAGAAGGGGCGCCAGAAGCAGCGCGAGCTGGTAGCGGGCGTCGGCAAGGCCATCCAGCACATCCTGGCCAAATTCCACCACCGCGCTCGCCCCAACAACGGAATACAGGGAAAAGAACGTGTGGAAAACGGTGAAATAAACGGTTTGGAGCAGGGCGAGCAGGGTCAGGGCAAAGAGAATGAAAAACGACACGGCGCGGTTCAGGCTTTTCCCGCCAAGCGAACCCAGGAAGGCAAAAAACAGAGCCAGCGGCAGCGCCAGGAGCAGGGACAAAAAGGAACCGATGCCCCAAAACGGGGACCCGGTATAAACGCGGACAACGCTGTCCTGAAAAAACAGCGCGGCCCAGAGGAATAGCGCATGACAAAACGGGTTGTCGGCTCCGGGGATGAGGCCCTGGTTGCGGCTTTTTGTGTCCATTGCTTTTCAGTAGGCCCCGTAGCCCAGCACGTCGTCGATTTTCAGCCTGACACGGGTGCGGGCGTGGAAAGCCCCCCGGAGGATTTCTATGAGGGGAGCATCGCCCAGGAAAACCGTCCCCGTTACTTTGAGCGGTTTATTGTCTATGCGGCCGCGGGCGTATTCGCGCACGGCGTGTTTCACGGAATTTTGTATGGCAGTCATTTTTTCCTGCCACCCGGCAAAGATGGGCGCGTCCCCCAGGCCCGAGGCGCTGCCCATAAGGTTGGAAAGATTCCCCGCGTACCAGTTTTCCTGAAACCCGTGCAGCCGGTAGCGCAGCCGCGCGTATATCCGCCCGTCCTCCCTGCGCGTCTGGTGGACGAAGAGGTTGGGGTCGCCCCAGGGGATTTCGTAAACAGGCTTGAGGGTAAACTCCTCCTCGATGTCCCTGCCCCGGTCAAGCGGCGTGTAGGAAAAGCTGAACCCGAAAATCATGCCGGAAAAAACATAGCGGCCTTCCTCAAGAATGCGCCCCAGCGCGGCTTTTTCGGCGTCCCCCCTGTCCTTTTTCGGCGGCACGGCTTCGTCGAAATCCAGCGCCGCCCCCATGTCGGCCCAGAATTCCCCGTTCAGGATGGTCTGGGCTTCCGCGCGAAAGGGCAAAAGGCAGAGAAGGGTAAAGATATGCGGCAGAAATTTCCTCATACCTTGATTTTCGGCGTTTCGCGCGGGGAATAAAGGCGGGGAATTTGGCAGGGGAAAGAATTTAACCACCGACCCCGCAAGACGGCGCAGACAAAGAAACAAAAAAAGAAGCTTAGAGCTTATCCTTAAATAACGCATAGTACACAAAGGCAAAAATTTACCACGGACAACACGGACTGCGCACGCCGAAATAAACGCACGCCCATCAGGGCGTGTCTTTGCCCACCCGGC
>JAISXE010000115.1 GCA_031270615.1 Spirochaetia bacterium | reverse complement strand
ACGCGGAGGATAGGCCTGGAGATCGCGAAGTATCCTGAAAAGCGGATGAAGGACGCGCTTGAAACAGCCAGGGCACTGGCGCGGGACGCGGAAGCCTGGGACAAAAGGCTGAGGGCCTTTGCGGCGAAAAAACTGCTGAAGTTAAAAAACCAGGCCTGGCTTGACGAGAATGAAAAGCCGCTGGACGCCGCGCGGTTTGAAAAGCGCATAAAGCCGGAAAGCCTGGAAGCGTTTCCCAAAGGCAGGTTTGAATTCTGCTTTGAGGACGGCGACATTTTTTGGGGGCACCTTATCGTGATAAGCGGCGGCCTGGAAAAAGGCCCCGCGCGGGCGGATATTGCGGGATAGGACGCGGCAATCCCCAGTTAAAACTCAGGGCGCGCGCCTTTATAGCAGATGCGGGGCCTGGCAGCAGGAAAAAAGCCCACCCTAGCGCGGCAGACCGCGAAGCCGTTCGCTTTTTCCCGTTGCCACCCGCGCTTTTTCATACATGCGCCCTGATGTCTTAACTTCTCCCCACCCTTCACACCTCCCCCCAACATTTACGGAATTTGGCATTTTCACTCGGCTTCCACTATACTCTGTGGCAGGGTCTGAACTGGAATGACAAAAAACCGATTGGTCAGAAAAACTTTTCCTTATTTGTTGTGTATCCTTGGCGCGTTTGTTTTGCTGATTTTTGCGGGATTTTATTGGGCGGCCGGCATACTGGAGAGGCACCTGCGCGCCGCCTCCGAGGAAACCGCGAACACGATTGAGGCGAAAATCAGGGGCGGGTTTTCGGAGGCGGAGTTGCTGCTGGACAACTGCTATACCCGGGTACAGAAACAATTGAACAGGGAGGCGCCGCAGGAGGCGATTCTTACCCTGCTGACGGATATTACCGACTGGATGGGGCAACTGCGGACCACGATACTGACGTATTACGGCGTGTACGGGTATATCCGGGAAAAATTCATCGACAGCATAGACATGAATCCGGGAAATGATTTTATTCCCCAAATGATGCCCTGGTACGAAGTGGTAGCCGGCAAGGGGAAGGAGGTTGTCTATACCCCGCGCTATGTGGACGCGAAAACCGGCGATTTTATTATTTCCCTTGCCCGGAATATATACGACAGCGACGGGGTTTATTGTGGCATCCTTACCATGGATGTTGAGCTTTCCCGGTTGAGCGAATATGTCAGAACCCTGCACAGCGAAACGGGCAGTTACGGGGTGCTACTTAATCAGCATTTGACGGTGCTTTCCCATCCGCGAAAGGAGTTCGAGGGCAGGCAACTGCTACAGCTTAAAACCGAAGCTGATTACGCGCACCTTTCCGAGCTGCTGCAAAAAAAGGAAACGCTTCACGGCTTTAAAATAACAAACTCCGACGATGTGCCTGTTATCATATTCGGCCGGCGGCTGTTCAACGACTG
Organism: Spirochaetia bacterium; assembly: GCA_031270615.1. GTDB lineage: Bacteria > Spirochaetota > Spirochaetia > DTKZ01 > DTKZ01 > JAISAF01. Next base: position 10,169 of record JAISXE010000115.1, on the reverse strand, counting down.
GTATATAGCCTTCTGCACGCCGGTAGAGACGTATTACGCGCAAGTATACCGGACCGCCTGGCACTTGTCGATTCTGGCCATGGTTCTGGTCGTCAGCCTCAGCATCATTATAATCAGGATAAGCGCGGCGCAGATCAAGGCCGACGACATGAACCGGCACAAGTCTTCGTTTCTGGCGCGGATGAGCCACGAAATGCGCACGCCGCTGAACGCCATCATCGGCATGAGCGAGCTTGCGCTGCGGGCGGACAACACACCAAAGGTCACCGAATATGTGGACGGCATCAAGATGGCCGGTTACAATCTTCTGTCCCTTATCAACGATATTCTGGACATATCGCGGATTGAGGCGGGTTCCCTCCAAATGCCGCTGGTTTCCTACACGCTGAGTTCGCTTATCAACGATGTTATCAACGTCATCCGCGCGCAGACAGCGGAAAAACCTATTACCTTTTGCGTCAATGCCGACGGCGCGATTCCCAACCACCTGGAAGGCGACCAGACCAGGGTGCGCCAGATCCTCACCAACCTGCTTTCCAATGCCGCGAAGTATACCTACGAAGGCTTTATCCGCTTCGATGTGCGTTTTGCCTGGCGGGACGCGCGGCGCATCGTTCTTGTTTTTGAAGTCGCCGACAGCGGCATCGGCATCAAGCCGGAAAACCTGAAAAGCCTTTTCACCAATTTTGCCCGCTTCGACCAGGAACGCAACCGGGATGTGGAAGGCAGCGGTCTGGGCCTGGCGATAGCCCGAAGCACCTGCCGCGCGATGGGGGGCGACATTCTGGTTTCCAGCGAATACGGCAAGGGTTCGGTTTTTACCGCGACGATCATCCAAACCGTAACCAATGACCAGGCTCTGGCGAAGGTGGAAAACCCTTCGCAGAAGCGGGTACTGTGCTATGAGCCGAACCCCTTCTCCGCGGATTCCCTAAGAAAAAATTTTGAGAACCTCGGCGTTCCCGCGCGCATGATGAAATCGAAGGATGAATTTTTCCTGGAACTCAAGGGAAACCCTCCCGTTTTTGCCTTTGCCCCTCCCGATATGGCCGAAGACATGCTGCACCTCATCCGGGAAAACGCCCTCCCGCTTGTTCCGGTGGCGCTGGCCCGCAGGGGGGAAACGCCTTCCGCGCAGAACGATTCCACGATTCTAACGCCGCCAGCCTGGGCCGTTCCGATGGCGAACACGCTGAATTACCAGTGCCAGCTTCCAGAGCGCATCAGGCAAAAAAGAATCAGCTTCATCATGCCGGAGGCAAGAATCCTGGCGGTGGACGATCTCAAGACCAATTTGCAGGTTATCGCGGGATTTCTGTCCCTCTATGAAGCGCGGATGGACAGCGCCGCCAGCGGCATGGAGGCGGTTACGCTTGTCAAAAACAACAAGTATGACCTGGTATTCATGGACCAGATGATGCCGGGGATGGACGGCGCACAGGCCACCGCCGTGATCCGAAGCCTGAACGGCGAGTATTACCGCAACCTTCCCATCATAGCGCTTACGGCTAACGCCATGCCTGGCATAGACAAACTGCTCCGGCAAAAAGGAATGTCCGACTACCTTTCAAAGCCCATCGAAATCGCCAATCTAGATAAAATCCTGAAGCAGTGGATTCCCCCCTCAAAACAGCAAAACACCGGCGCTTCCGCCGATCAGGACACACCCGCCATTCTTGACGGATACGCGGTGGAGGGCATTGATTTTCCGATGGGAAGGATGCGCTACGGCGACGACGAAGCCTACTTAAAAATACTGCGCAGTTATGTCTCGGAAATTTCCGCCCTGCGGGGCAAACTCTCCGGCGTCACACAGGAAACGCTGGGGGAATACGCCATACTGATCCACGGAATCAAAGGTTCGTGCAGCAGCGTCTGCGCCGGGGAACTGGGACAAAAAGCCTTCGAGCTGGAAAAAGCGGCCAAGGCGGGAAACATAGCCTTCGTCCAGGAGGCGAACGAGGCGTTTTGCGCGCGCATGGAAACCACCCTGAAAAACCTCAAGACCGTCCTGGACAGCATCGGGGAACCGGGACAGGAAAAGCGGAAAATGCCCGCTCCGGACGCGAAGCTCCTGCGCGCCCTGCTGGAAGCGTGCGGACAGTACAATTTCTCGGAAATGGACAAAATCCTCCACGACCTCGAATCATGCGACTATGACAGGGACGCCCCGCTCATACGCTGGCTGCGGGAGCAGACAAACGGGCTGGAATACGAGTCCATCCAGGAACGGCTGGAAAAATTCCTGGCGGGGGACCACCCTTCCTGAAAACGCGGGCAGCCCTACACAGGCGCGTGCCGGGACGGTTTGTCAAGGATTTCCTGTATTTTGCGCAGCAATTCCCCCGCCTGCACAGGTTTGGGAATGCAGGCATCGGCCCCCTGCTTCAGGGCATGGGAAAAAAATTCCTCCTCAGTATGGCCGCTGACAATAATTACCGGAGTATTCCAGTGTTCCGGCCTTTTCCTGATCGTATGGAGGAACTCAAAACCCGACATGCCAGGCATTTCAATATCAAGCAGAATAAGATCGGCCTTCAGGGTCTCAAGTATTTTCAGCGCCGTGCCCGCGGACTTGCAAATCCGCACATCAAAGTTTTTCTCCAACATCACCTGCAGCGATGACAGGTCCGTAAGCATATCATCGATAGCAAGAATTATTTTTTGTGTTTTCATAGCTACCCTATATCATAAAACAAAAATTTGCTTTCGACAAGAACAGGGAGGAAAATAGGGAATCAGGATGTGTGGGGGATTTTGGGCGCGTTTTGGCGCTCCGCGCCAAAAACGGGCTTTCCGCTCCAATTCCTCAGCCCGCCACGCGGGCTTGCGGGATTTCCGCTTCAATCCCTCGCGCATGGGCGGCAGGCCGTTTTGTTTTACCAACACGGGGCTGTGCCCATGGCCTGCCGGTACGGCCTTTTAGAAAATCGCGACCAGCCCCTGACGCAGAAGAACACGGAAAACCACTGGCTGCCCGCCCAGGAAGTCCCTGCGGTTTATATTTTTTTTATTTTCCCTTTGTCCGTGCTGCTGAATGGTTACCTGCGGGCAAAGTTTGGCCTGCACGCGCCGCCGCGTTCGCAAGGCGCGCAAGCTCTTCGGCGGACAGGGTTTCCCCCCGGACGCCTGGGGGCAGTTCCGCGGCCTCCAGAAGCAGGGCGGCCCAGGCCGCGTCCCTTCCCCGCGCGGCGGCCCAGGGCAGAAGGTTGTTCTTTAAGGTTTTGCGGCGGGAGGCAAAGACCGCCCGCAGGAGGCCCAGGTAGAGGCCGCGGTCCAGGATTGCGGGCGCGTCCGGCCGGGGCGCAAGCTCCACGACACTGGAAAACACCTCCGGCCGGGGATAGAAGGCGGCAGGGGAAACATCGAAGCGGATCCGCACATCCATAAAAGTCTGGCACAGGAGGGAAAACGAGGAACGGTTTTTTGTCCCCGGCCGCGCGGCCATGCGGGCCGCCACCTCCTTCTGCACCATAAAGACCCAGCGGCTCTGGATAAAGCCCTTCTCCAAAAAATCAGCGATAAGCGCGGCGGCGGCGTTATAGGGAAGATTGCCGAAAACCAGATCGGGCACCTCTTCCCTGAAAGCGGGCCAGAGCGCGAGGGCATCGCCCTCAGTCAGGGCAAAACGCCCCTCCCCCGTTTGGCCGAATTCTTCCTTCAGGATTGCGGCGAAACCCCGGTCAACCTCGAAAGCCCGCAGGACGGCGCCCGCCCCAAGAATCGCCGCGCTCATGCAGCCAAGGCCGGCGCCGATTTCCCACACAAGATCTCCCCGCTTGGGCGCAAGAAGGGAAATGATCCTGCCGCGCAGATCCGGGTTTACAAGGAAGTTTTGCCCATAGCGTTTTTTCAGGGCAAGGCCGCGCCCGGCCAGAAAAGCCGCAAGCCGCCCCGGGGAATTGTAAGGAACCATTTTTTCCAAAATACCGCAAAACCACGCTGGAAAGCAAGGCATGGACAAGCACAAAGGCAAAAATCCGCCACGGACAACGCGGACAAATACAGGCAAAAAAAATACGGGATTCCGAACAAAAGCCCGTATTTCCGGCGCGGCCTGCGGTTTCGCCATTCTGTCGCGCAAGGCGGGTAATTATTTAAGGACAAATTCGCGTTTTTATCGGTTTTATTTGCTTTTGTTGTGTTTGGCTATTGACTAGTTGCGGTACTTGTTTCATAATCGGAATAAATATGCAGCAAAACGCATATATACCAAATTAAACCTATAAGGAGATTGAAATGAAGACGAAAAAGGCTGGAAAGGCCATGCTTCTGGCGCTGGCCATCATGGCGGCGCTTCAGACGAATGTTTTCGCGGGAGGGGCAAAGGAAGAACCAAAAGAACAGCTTACGATCATGGTCGCGGCGGCGGCGAGCCTGCGCTATTCCTACGAACAGGAGCTTATCCCCCTGTTTCAGAAAAAATATCCCCACATCACGGTGGAAGGCACCTACGACAGCTCCGGAAAGCTGCAAAGCCAAATAGAAGCGGGACTGGAGGCCGACGTGTTTATGTCCGCCGCCCCAACGCAGATGAACAACCTGGCGGGGAAAAACCTTGTGGTACCCGCTTCGGTAAAGCCCTTGCTGGAAAACAAAATCGTGTTGATTAAACCAGCGGGAAGCCCCACGGCGGCAAGTGATTTCAAAAGCGCCGCAGGCGCGAAAACCATTGCCATCGGCGATCCGGCCAGTGTTCCCGCAGGCCAGTACGCGCGGGAGGCTTTTACCAGCCTGGGGGTCTGGGACGCGGTTCTGTCCAAGGCCAGCCTTGGAACAAACGTCACCGAAGTGCTGAACTGGGTCGGCGCGGCAAGCGCCGAGCTGGGCGTTGTCTACGCGACAGACGCGGCCACGACGAACAAGGTGGAAGTTGTCGCCGAAGCCCCCGAAGGCAGCATGAAGCAGAAAGTCATCTATCCCGCCGGAATCGTGGCCGCCTCGAAACATCCCCAGGAGGCCCAGACCTTTATCGACTTCCTCGCCTCGCAGGAGGCATTGGAGGTTTTCAGGAAATACGGGTTTTCGGCAGCACAATGAAGCCATTCGAGATGGACTTTTCGCCTATCCTTATTTCCCTAAAAACCGCTTCGGCGGCCATCGTTGCCACCTTCTTTCTCGGCGTTTTTGCCGCGAGGCGCGTTGCCGCCCTGAAGTCGCGGCAGGCGAAGATGGTTCTCGACGGCATCCTTACCCTGCCGCTGGTCCTGCCGCCGACGGTGGCGGGGTTCTTTCTGCTTGCGGTTTTCGGCGTGAAGGGGCCTGTGGGAAAATTCCTTGTTGATTTTTTCAGCGTAAAAATCGCCTTCTCATGGGAGGCTACCGTCCTGGCTGCGGCCGCGATTTCCTTCCCGCTGATGTACCGCTCGGCCCGCGGCGCCCTGGAACAGGTTGACCCCAACCTTGTGTACGCCGCCAAAACCCTGGGCATGCCGGAATGGAAAATATTCTGGAAGGTAAGCCTGCCCAGCGCCCTGCCCGGAGTCGCGGCCGGCGGCGTTCTGGCGTTTGCCAGGGGCCTGGGAGAGTTCGGGGCGACATCCATGATAGCGGGCAACATAGCGGGAAAAACCCGCACCCTCCCCCTCGCGATTTACTCCGAAGTCGCCGCCGGGAACATGGAGGCGGCCTATGACTATGTTATTGTCATCGTGCTTTTCTCGTTCATCGTTGTGGCCGCGATGAATTACTTTACCGTCCTGGAAAAAAGAAAATGAGCCTGCGCGTGCGCATCAAAAAACGGCTGTCAAAGAGTTTCCTCCTTGAGTCGGAGTTTGAAACATCGTCATGCTGCCTCGGCATTTTGGGCGCTTCGGGCTGCGGGAAAAGCATGACGCTCAAATGCATAGCGGGAATCGAAACCCCGGACGAGGGCCTCATAGCGCTGAACGGCCGGACGCTGTTTGATTCGCGCAAAAAGATCAACCTAAAGCCCCAGCAGCGCCGCGCCGGATACCTGTTCCAGAATTACGCCCTTTTCCCGCGCATGACGGTTCTGGAAAACATTTCGGCTGCCCTGGGCGGCCCGCGCAAACAGAGGCGGGAGGCGGCCTGCGCGTGGATAGAACGCCTGGGCCTTGGAGGGCTTGGGGCGCAGTATCCGCACAGGCTCTCCGGCGGCCAGCAGCAGCGCGCGGCCCTTGCCCGCATGCTTATCCGCGAACCGGAGCTGATTCTTCTGGACGAACCGTTTTCCGCTTTGGACGCCTGCCTGCGCGAGCAGATGCAGATACTGCTTCAGGATATTCTTGAAACCCACGGCGACGTTGTGCTTGTGACGCACAACCGAGACGAAGCGTACAGGCTCTGTTCGGAAATGCTGGTCATGGAATCGGGTAAAGCCCTGAAAAAAGGCCCCGTGCGGGAAATGTTTCGCAGGCCCGGCTCAGTGGGCGTTGCCCGGCTTACCGGCTGCAAAAATATTTGCGCGGTACAGCGGAGCGGCGAGCGGGAAGTTTACGCATCCTCCTGGGGCCTGTCCCTGCGTACCGCGGAAAAGGTCGGCGGGGAGATTACCCACATCGGGATACGCGCCCACGACTTTGAACCGGCCGCGCGGCAAAGCCACAACGTGCTTCCCCTCAAGGTGAGGCGGAAATCCGAAGACCCTTTTGAACACATCGTGCTTTTTACCAACGCCGCCGCCCAGGCCCCGGAGGAACAAGGCGAATTGTGGTGGAAGTACAGCAAATACTCCGGCTGGCAGGTGCCGCAGAAGCTTTACATCGCGCCGGAAAACATCCTGCTCCTGGTCCCATGACTTGCCCCAAACGGGGATATGCAAAAAAGAATTTGAGCGCTGGCCACGCAGACAGCACGGACAAAGAAATCCTAAAATTCCTCGTAGCGGCCTGTCTGCGACACGTCGTAGCCGCCCATCACTTCAAGGTCCTGGCGGAATTCCGCGGAACAGACGTATGACAGGATCGCCCGCGCGGCGGGAGTGTCCCTGTCCGCGAGGCGGAAAACGAAATCATACCATTCAAGCTGAAGGGGAATAAAATCAAGGCCAGGGAAATTCTCCGCGCCGCGCTCGCAGCCGCAGCCCGCGTCCGCGCCCCCCTTGGCAACGGTATTGGCGCAGACCAGGTGCGAGGAAGACTCGCGGGTATAGCCCGTGATATCCGCGGCGGACAGCCCGAGCAGTTTCAGTTTCTGGTCCAAAAGGACGCGCGTGCCGCAGCCTTTTTCGCGGTTTATGAAGCGCACATCGGGCCGCGCCAAATCCTTCCAGTCCCTGATGCCGCGCGGGTTGCCCTTTTTCACATACAGCCCCTGCGTCCGCCCCGCAAGGCGAACAACCCCGGCGGGCAGACCGGGAAGAAGGCGGCGTATGAAAGGATAATTGTAGTCGTCGGTCTGGGCGTCCCACAGGTGGCAGGCGGCCATTGTCACCCTGCCGTGGTAAAGGGCGTAGAGGCTGTTGTAGCAGCCCGTGTAGGAACGCAGTACGGGAATTCCCATTCCGGTGATTTTGTTCACGATAAGTTCCAAACACATATCCTGGCCGCAGATGATAAGCGCCGGGGCATCGCCCTCCCTGGCGGCATAGCGGGCGGGATCGGCCAAACCGGCTTCCGTCCCGGAAGGAAGGTCCGCAGGGACCCGGCGGGCGGCCCTGGGGGAACCCGTCTTGCTCGCCTGTAAGTACCCGTCGATATCCGCCTGGGAAATACGCACCTGTTTGCCGACTTTCGAGGAAGGCAGCTCTCCCCGTTTGATAAGCTCATAGACGGTATATTTTTTTATGCGAAGCTGCCGGGCCGCGTCCTGGGCCGTCAGCAAATTTGAATCCGGGCTTTTCGGCGAATCCATATTCATAAAGGATTTACCACTGACGGCACACGCCGAAATAAACGCACGCCCATCAGGGCGTGTCTTTGCTCACCCGGCAACAGGGCGAGAGGCCCAAAAACGGTTCTGTCGTATATAAAGGCGGCAGGCCGACGGACACGGGGTTTTGGGTTAAGGTCGGCGTTTTTCCCTGCGGCCAGTGGTTCGGGGTATCCGGGGAAGGCCCGCGGCACTATTGCGGAATGGCCGAAACGCTCGCGGAAAAAGGGCTTTCCGTTCCGTCACTGAAAACAGCCGTGATCATGAAATAGTATGTTTTATTCGAGGTCAGCGCGCTGGGTGTTATCCATGACGTAGAGGTGGCCGTTGCACTCCATCCCCCGGTGTAAGGCCCTTTCAGCGTTTCCGAATGATAGATATTATAGGAGTCCGCGCCGTCAACGGCATCCCAGGTGAACTCAATTTTGCCTCTGTCTGAATACGAGGTCGCAGCCTCGGCCTCGAAGTTTTTCGGCGCGGAATGCCCCCCGGAGATATGAGCGCCCGCTATGTCGCCGGCAAAGTCGTCGTCGCTGTCAACCTTGCACGCGACGGAGAAAAGAGCCACAGCGGCGCATAGCGCCGCAAGGATAAGATTTTTTTTATTTATCATGGAAGTCCCCCATTTTCTAATCGCCTTCATAATCCCTCCAGTCGCTTTTTTCGAATAATCCAAGCTCGTATCCCACAGTAAAGGAACCCATCATCCTGTCGTAAACGGCCAGGGATTTTCCGGCCGTATCCTGGATGCTTGTCTTGCCGCAATCAATCGCGAAACGCCCGTCAAAGAAAAGCACCCCCGGCCCCACCTTGAAACCGAAGTCCATGCCGGCAACAAAACCGAAGGGCACCTCGTAATCGTATTCCGTTTTGTCGCCGGCAAGGTTGTATTCCATCTGTCCCCGGCGATACACATAGTATCCCCCGGCGAAAATGGAAATTTTGAATATGTCAGGCCGCCCCTGGATTTTCAGGAGTACCGGAATCATGACCGACGAGGAATCAAACGAGGCCGTAAAGTTTTTGGAGGCCGGTGAACCGGAGAAAGGCCCGTCAATCCCGGAATACTCAACCGTGTCGTAGGTGTAGATGCCTTCCACCTGCAACGCCAGCAAAGGAGAAAACTGCAGCGCCACATGGGCCGCGATCTCGTAGGGGAATCCGCTTTCGGCCTCGGTAAGGTCGGGATCAAAATCGTCTTCCGACATTTTGTAATACCTGTAGGAAGCGCCGCCCCGCAAGCCGAAATACAGCCATTTTCTTTTCCACGCGACGCGGGCATGCTCCCTTTCACGTTCTTCTTTTTCCCGTTCGGCCTGCCGCTCTGCCTCCTCTTTACGCTCCTTCTCCAGCCGATCTGCCTCCTTTCTACGCTCATCTTCCGCTCTTCTTATCCTCTCCTGCTCTTCTGCCTGCCGCTGTTTCGCAAGCTCCTTCTGCTGTTTTTCCTTTTCCAGATACGGCTGGATTTCGGGATCGCCTTCTATCACATACCGCGTGGGAGTCATTTCCCGGGTATTCGACTCAATTTCGGTTAAAGAAATCCGCAGGCGGAAATTGACCGCTTCCTGAACCAGATCCCCCGCCACTATGTATTGCGCCCCCGTTTCCTTCCCCATCCGCTGGGCATCCTCGATGCTTACAAAACCGGAATTCTGTTCGGTCAATTCGCCCCTCACCTTATCCGCCATCTTTTTATCAACAACCTTCAAAACCCCCCCGTTGGAAAAATCCGTCTCAAGCTCGTCGCGTATCCAGGCCGAAAGCTCGCCCCAGCTTGAAACAATCTCCAACACCGCTATCGAAATTTCTTCCTTGGGGTGTTTCTGTGCCAGGGCCTCCTCGATTTCTTCCACGATGGAAGGCACCGCCTGTTTTAATATTGTCGGCTCCGCGGTGTTCGGCCGGGGTCGCCGGGGTGGGGCCCCCGTCTCGTTTTTTACCACAACGTCCGGCTGCGTGGGGGCAGTCGTGGTTGCGCATCCCGCGATGCCAAGCAAGAACGCGAAAACCCCGCATAAAAGGAAACACGAAGACCAGTCTGCTTTTTTGTTTTTTATATAGGAAACCATACCATTCATTATACATCTCCTTGCAACTTGAAATCACTTTATAGGAAAATCGCATGTTTGTCAAGAGGCGTTTTTGGCAAGTCCCGCCAAAAACCGCCTGCGGAAACTGCGGGGGCGAGCAGCGATTTTCTAAAAGGCCGTACGGGCAGGCCGAGGGCACAGCCCCGTGTTGGTAAAATAAAAAACGGTCTGCCGCCCATGCGCGAGGGATTGAAGCGGAAATCCTTTTGGCGAAGCCAAAAGATTGGAGCGGAAAGCCCGGTT
>JAISXE010000095.1 GCA_031270615.1 Spirochaetia bacterium | reverse complement strand
GAGGCGACTGAATAGTTACGAAATTTCTATCAAAAAGCCCGTGTTTTTCCGCCTTTTCCGTGTGGACAGTGGTTTTTCGTATTCTATTGCGCGCGGTGGGTGCTTATTTAAGGATCGCTTAAAAATTCCCGGTAAAAATCCCGCACCTGCCGGACGTACTCCTGCGGGTTCGCATAATACGCCATTGCGTGTTGCGCCCCGGGGACAAGCCACAGCCGTTTTTCGCCTGGGGCGCTTTCGTATAACTCGCGGGCCATGCGCGCGGGTACAAAATCGTCGGCGTCCCCGTGGATGAAAAATATCGGGATGCGCGATTTTTTTACCGCTTCCAGGGCGCTTGCCTCCGCGAAACCGTAGCCGGCGATGATTTTCGATTCAAGGCTCGCGATGTGGAAAAGAGGGAAGGGCGGCAGGCCGAACATGTGTTCCAGTTGGTATTTGAATTGCGCCTCGACGGAGGTGTAGCCGCAGTCCGCGATAAGGCATTTTACCTGGGAGGGAATTTCCGCGCCGCCCGCCATCATGACGGCCGCCGCGCCCATGGAAATCCCGTGCAAAAGAATTTCGCAGCCGCCATTCGCCTTTTCAATCAGCGCCTGGATCCATACAAGAAGGTCGTCCCTGTCCAGCCAGCCCATGCCTACCCACTGGCCGCCGGAGGCCCCGTGGGCGCGGTTGTCGGGCAGGAAGACGTTAATGCCGTCTTCAAGGTAAAAGCGGGCGTAGTCCGCCATGAGGGAGGCGTTTGTCCCGTACCCGTGAACCAGGACGGCCGTGCGCCGCGAAGGGCCGCCACGGTAGTAGCCCCGAAGGCTTACGCCGTCTTTCGCGCTGGCGGACAGGGTTTCAAAAGGAGAGGCGCGCATCCACGCCCGGCCTTGCAGGCGGCTTTGCGCCGCGATCTCGTCGGTTGCGGCGGCCCGCTCCTCGTGGGCAGGCCCTTTGCGGGCAAGGGCGAAATAAAAGAGGTAGGTCCCGCCGCCCGCGCTTGCAAGAAAACCAAGGATGCTGACAAGCGCGCCTAGGCGCAGCGCCGTGCGGAGGGAGGGTTTCATCGCGCCGGGATCTGCGGGGAAAAAACGGGCCGGAAAGCCTTCCGGCCCGGCAGGCCCCTATTTTTCACCGCCGCTTTCGGCAATGCGTTTGTTGATTTTCCGCTGGTTTCTGACCGAAGCAATCAGCGAGCCGACGGCAAGCAGCAGAAAAACGACGCAGATGGGCTTGGTGGAAATCCTCCAGAACTGCCCGTTGTCTATCAGCATGAAGCGGCGGAGGTTGGCCTCGCTCATGGGTCCCAGGATAAGCGCAAGAAGAATGGGACTTAAGGGGAAATCGTATTTCTGCAAAAGATAACCGGCCACTCCCATCACGAGGGCGAAATACACGTCGAACATATTCCGGTTCATGGCGTAGGCACCCACCAGGGAGAGCGCCAGGATGGCCGGAATGAGGAATTTGCGCTCAAGGGAAATAACCTTCGCGAAAAGCCTGACCCCGCACATTCCCACAAGGAGAAAGGCGAAGTTGGCCACAATCATGGAGGCGAATACCGCGTAGATAATGTCCATGTGTTCCACATACATCATGGGGCCGGGCTGGAAGCCTTGCATGATAAACGCGCCCACAAGAACGGCCGTATTCGAGTCGCCGGGAACGCCCAGGGTCAGCATGGGGATCATTGCCCCGCCGGAGCAGGCGTTGTTCGCGGATTCGGCGGCGGCGATTCCCTCGGGAACCCCGGTTCCGAACTTTTCGGGATGCTTGCTGACGCGCTTGGCCTCCGAGTAGGAGACAAAGGCCGCGATGTCGCCGCCGGCCCCGGGGATGGCGCCGATGAAGGTGCCGATAAAACTCCCGGTAATGATGGCGCGGGCGATTGTTTTGATGTCCTGCCAGCCGGGAAGCACCCCGCTGATCTTTGCCGTGACTTTTTGGCTCTTCATGATGTTTTCAATGTTCGCGTACACCTCGGAAAGGGCAAAAAGCCCGATGAGGGCGGGAATGAAGGGTATGCCCTCGTAGAAACCTTCCAGCCTGCTGTAGCGCAGGAAGCCGGAGATTTTGTCCATGCCCACCGTGGCGAGGAGCAGCCCGAAAAACCCGCTCATAAGCCCCTTGATGAGGCTTTTGCCGGAAATCGAGATGATAACCGAAAGGCCGAAAACCGCGAGGGTGAAGAATTCCGCCGGCCCGAATTTGAGGGCCATGCGGGAAATAAAGGGACTTAAAAACGTCATAAGAAGCGCGCCGATTATGCCTCCGGCGAAGGACGCGAAAAGGGCTATGGAAAGCGCCCTGCCCGCCTCGCCCTTCTGGCCCATGGGGTAGCCGTCAAGGACGGTGGCGGCCGCCGCAGGGGTTCCCGGCGTTTTAATCAGAATCGAGGCAATGGAGCCGCCGTACATGGCGCCGCAGAAAATACCCAAAAGCATCCCGATTGAGGAAACAATCGACAGTCCGTAGGTAAAGGGAATCAGCAGGGCTATTCCCATTGTCGAGGTAAGGCCGGGGATGGAACCGATGAGTACGCCCCCGAAGGCCCCCATAAGAACGAAAAAAAGGTTGTCCGGGGCAAACACCGGAGCAATGCTGGCAAAAAGAAATCCGAAATCCATAAGCCCCCCTAGAGTATTCCGTACAGAATGCCCAGAGGCATGTCTATACCCAGGAAAAACCGGAACGCGCCGAAAATCACGGCCATCGTTCCCAAAGAAAAAACAGCCATAAGCGCGTATCTGCGCAGGCCCAGGAGAAACATCAACGCGAACAGCGCGAAGGGGCTGGCTATGATAAAACCCAGAGATTCCCAGCACAGGGAATACACGGTGATAATGCCCAACCCGGCCAGGAGGCGCTGTATGCCCTTGTCGCGCGGGCAGACGGTGGGCGCGGGTTTGTCCGCCTGGGGACCGGCCCTGAGCGCCTGGGCGAGAAGCGCGGCGGAACAGATAAACAGCCCGGCCGCGAGATAGCGCGGAAAGAATTCCGGGCCGATAGGAACATTTTGAAACTGCTTGAAACCGAATGTTATGATGAAGGCGGCGAGACTGACAGCCATTCCCAGAATGGCGCAGACGATGTTTGCCTTTTTCACAGGAACCTCCTCGAAAGAGAGTCATACGGCAGCGCGGGCAGGCCCAAGCCTGCCCGCGCATGTTTTTTCCGCAAAACCGCGTTTTATTTTATAAGGCCAATCGCCTTCATGGTTTTTGTAATCGCGTCGAAGTTCTCTTTGAGGAAGCGGTTAAACTCATCAGGCGGCTGATAGGCGAGGGCAAGGTTAAGGTTCTTCGCCTGGTTGATAAAGGCGGGATCCTTCATGGCCTCGGTAAAAGCCTTGACAATGGTTTCCTGAATCGCGGGGTCAACGCCTTTGGGAAGGGATATCCCCCTCCAGGCGCCATAGACGATATTGTAGCCCTCTTCCTTGAGGGTGGGGATTTTGGGATACCCTTCGCTTCTTTTGTCGTCCATGATGGCGAGGCACTTCACGTTGCCCGCGTCGAGCTGGCTTTTGATTTCAGGAAGGGACACGGACACCGCGTCGATGTGCCCGCCGGCAAGGGCCGTGACCGCGGGGGCCGCGCCGTCAAAGGTGATGTACTTGTAGTTGATCCCGGTCTCGTTGGCCAAAAGAGCCGCGGCGATGTGCCAGGGCGAACCCGGGGCAGAGATTCCCATATTCAGCATTCCAGGGTTCTTTTTGCAGTGTTCCAGGAAGTCCTTGATGGAGTTGATGGGAGAGTCGGACTTGACGGTGATGGTGGCGGCGTCGGCGTTGACGCGGATAACGTGGTCATAGGCGGTGTAGTCGTAATCGATGAGTCCCTGCTGGGGCAGCGAGTTCAGCTCCAGCGTAACCATGCCCATCGTGTAGCCGTCGGGCCTGGCGTTCTTGATGGCCGAGTGGCCGATGGCGCCCGCGCCGCCGGTGCGGTTTTCCACCGTGATGGTCACGCCGAGCTGCTTTTCAGCCGCCGCGGACAAGGCCCGCAGGATGGCGTCGGTTCCGCCACCGGCCGCCCAGGGGCAGATCATGGTGATGTTTTTTGTTGGATACTTTGCCGTGGATTCCGAGCCGCCCGTTGCGAAAAGGGCGCCGGACACCAGAAGCAGACACAAAAGCACGATACTGAGTCTTTTCATTTTTTTTCCTCCTAAATTCTTGGTAATTATACAAAATAAACCCTCTGATTATAAATTGCAAGCATTATTTGCCCAGGGTCAGCAATTCCGATTTCAAAACGGAAATCACGAGAGCCTTTCCCAAAACCCATTTATAATTTCACCCCGATTCGGAATTTTGGCGCATTTGCGGCGTAAAACGCCGCAAACCGGGCTTTTCGCTCCAATCTTTTGGCTAAAGCCAAAAGGATTTCCGCTGCAATCCCTTGCGCCCCGCGGGCTTTTGCGCTTCGCGCAATCTAATTCTATACAATGATGGTAAACGCCGATGCCCTGTTATTTGCGCCCCCCCACACTTGGCCCGGTTTCCCGCAACACCCGCTTGACCGAAATCCATTTCTTATTTATATTTTTATCAAAATACACAAACTATTTTTTTCATATAGCAGGAGGAAAGCATGAAACTTCAACCAATCGGCGACCGTATCCTTTTGAAGGTGGAGGCGGCGGAGACCAAGACCGCTGGCGGTTTGATTATCCCTGATACCGCCCAGGAAAAGACCCAGACCGGCAAGGTTGTTGCCGTGGGCGACGACAAGGACGCCATTAAGGTGAAAAAGGGCGACCGCGTGATGTATGACAAATACGCGGGGACCAGCGTGAAAATCGACGGCGACGACCATCTTGTTGTCAAGATGCAGGACATTATCGCCATAGTCGAGTAAGACGCTTCAAGGGCGGATTTCCGTTTCCGCAGGGCCATTTCCGGGCAGCCGGAAATGGCTTTTTTATGCGGTCGCGGGCCCCGGGCGGCCCGAAGGCTTTGCCAGAAAATTTTCCACGTCTTCCATAAGGGACGCCGCGGATTTCATGGAACGCCGGGTTTCCGGCAGGGATGAAATAAACAGGCCGCCGTAGTTTTTCGTCACGATTCTGCCGTCGGTAACAAGGACAACGCCGCGGTCGGCAGTGCGGCGCATCAGGCGGCCGAAACCCTGTTTGAATTTCATGACCGCCTCCGGCAGGGACAGCTCGACAAAGGGGTTCCCCCCCTGCCGCCGGATTGCCTCCATGCGGGCCAACAGGACCGGATCCGTGGGAACCCGGAACGGCAGGCGGCAGATGATGACCATGCGGAGGGTGTCTCCGGGGGCGTCCACGCCCTCCCAGAAACTGTCGGTGGCGAACAGCACGCTGGAGACCTCGGCGGTAAAACCGCGAAGAAGGCGGGACCTCTCCCCGTCTCCCTGGCAGAAAAGCGTTATTCCCGCCTGCTCAAGCGCGGGCCGCACGGCGGCGCTGGTTTTTTTCAAAAGGCTGTACGAGGTAAAAAGCACCAGCGCCCCGCCCTCGGCGGCAAGGATCGCCTGTCGCACGAAGTCCGCGAGGAACTCGCCGTAGGTTTCGGATTCGGGCGGCGGGGCGTCCCCAGGCACGCCAAAGAGAACCCGCCCCTTGTAATCAAAGGGCGATTCAAAAATTTCCCCGCGCGCGCCTTCCTCCCCGTTAAGCCCAAGCCGGGATTTCCAGAAGCGGAAGTCCTTGTTTATGGTCAGCGTGGCGCTGGTAAAAACAAGGGTGTCAAAAGGCTCGTACACCGCCTCGCGCATCAGGCCGCCGATGGAAAGGGGCGTGGACACATAATTCACGAAAACGCTTCCCGTTCCCGTGGGTTTTCGCTCTATCCAGAAAATCCTTTCGGGTTTTTCCCCGTAGGCCCGGAAGTCCCCGCAAACGCCGGCCATTTCCTCGATGCGTTTTATCATCATGCGCGTTTCATAGGCTTCGGGGCGCTCCTGGTCTTCTTCGCTTAGGCCATTGAGAAGGACGGCGAGGTTTTCCGCCAGGTCCAGAAGATTCTGCTGGAGCGCGCGCATCCTGAAGAGGGCTTCTTCCGCCGCCTCCGCGCTGTCTTCGGTAAGGCGGAAGTTTCCTGTCGCCATGACCAGGGGCAGGGTGGCGGCCTCAAGGGATTCCGCCGCCGCCCTGGCCGCCGCGATAAGCGCGGGGATTTTTTCCGCGCTTGCTGCGGGGACTCCCGCTATGCCCTCCATTTTGGGCAGGATGCCGCCCCTTGTGGGACCCTTGCTGCGCAGGAGCCTGCCCATGGCGCGGTGTACCATAAGCCTGCTGAGGTTTTCGGAGAAAAAGCTCGTGGCGCTGTTTTCGATATTGTGGGCTTCGTCAAAAACGATTTTTCGGAAAGGCGGCAGCACGGCTGTCGTGTCAAAGCCCATGCCGTGGACGCGCAGGGAGAGATCGGCAAAAAGCAGGTGGTGGTTTACCACCAGGATCCTGGCCGCGGCGGCTTCCCTGCGCGCTTTAAGGAGAAAGCACTTTTCCCTCTGCGCGCAGCGCAGGCCCAGGCAGGCATCCGCTTCGGAGCAGACCTGCGACCAAAGGCCCTCGCCGGGGACAAAGGGCAGATCGGAACGGGAACCCGTAGGCGTTTCCCGCGACCACGCGCCCAGGTCCTCAAGCGCGGAGGCGTTCTCGTCAAAAAAGGTTTTTTCCTCAAGGGCTTCCTGGAGCCGCGTGCGGCACAGGTAATTCCCCCGGCCTTTTACCAGAACAGCCGGAACGTCTTTCCCAAGCAGTTTCCGCACCAGGGGAATATCCTTGTCCATAAGCTGCTCCTGGAGGTTTATCGTCGCGGTGGAAATGACGACCCGCTCGTCGTTCTGGCAAACCCAGGCAAGGGCGGGAATAAGGTAGGCCAGGGATTTGCCCACGCCCGTCCCCGCTTCCGCTATGGCGATGCCGCCCTCGTTAAAAGCCCGCGCGGTAAAGCGCAGCATCTGGATTTGGGATTCCCGCGCCTCATAGTCCGCCATTTTCCGGGCAAGCATCCCGCCCGGCTCAAGGATCCCGGCAAGCTCCTCCTCCCTGAGGGGCCGCTTTTCTTTGGCCTGGATGGGTTCGGCGACTATGTAGAGGCTGTCTACCTGGTTGTCGACAATAAAAAAGCCTATGCCACGGCTGCCCAAATCCGAGGCAATGCCCAGATCGGCCCTGCTTGGCCTGAGGTTGCCGCCGGGATGGTTGTGCAGGACAACATCCCCCTTTTCCATGTGGGGCCCCAGGGCGGGAACCGAGGATTCGTCTCCCCGCGCGGCCACGACAATCGCCCTGACCCGGCCTTCGGAATCGATCCTTCCCACAAAGAGGACTTCCCGCCCCTGCGCGTCGCGAATGGCTTCGGCCATCTGCCCCACAACGGCGGGATAAATACGTTCAGACGCTTGCATACGATTTTCAGGAAAGTGTATTTCAGCGCGGAAAAGTGGTCAAGGGAGGCACAGTTTGCCGGGGCAAAGCCCCGGCAAACTGTGCCTGCGGAAATTGCGAAGAAATCGCGTGATAGTCCCCAGTGTTCTCTTGGCTATACAGCGTCTTGCCTGAATGCAGGGCGATTGCCTGCAATCGCAGTCACGGTTTACCGGCCTTCCGCGATTTCCCTGATTGCAGCCACAGGGCGAAGCCCTGCAACCACGCAATTTCCGTGCTTGCAGGCAATTTTTGCCCTGCAAAAATTGCCCCGGAAATCGCGAGCCGCGGCTTACTCAGCAAACACTTTTGCGAGCCTGACCAGGCAGCCGGGCAGGACCGACACGGGCGCCTCCGCGTTTTTGTCGTAAAGGCTTATATAGTAGCGGCCATTGTCCAATACATACACGGTAAGGGATGAGCTTTCAGGA
>JAISXE010000059.1 GCA_031270615.1 Spirochaetia bacterium | reverse complement strand
TTCCCCGGCGTCTCGATGTGGACCAGGCGGGTGTTGGGCCGCATCGCCGCGCGGACCGCCCCAGCGTCCCCGGTATCCACGATGGCGGTTTCAATGTTGAACTTGCGGTTCAGCAGCTCGTGGAGGAGCCGGTACACCGCGATATAGGTAACGCTGGAAAAAACCACATGGTCCCCGGTTTTGAGCAGGGCGAAAAACAGCCCCGACAGGGCCGCCACACCGCTCGCCAAAACCACGCAGTCCTCGCCCCCGGAAAGGGCGGCCAGCTTTTCCTCCAGGTACTTCTGGTTGCTGCCCCCGTTCCGGGTATAGAGGCTTTTGTCAGCCCCGCTCCAGTTCATCTCCGAAGGGTCGTAGGGCAGGGCGTAGCTGTTGGCCATGGTGATAGGCCGCCGGATAGCCCCGGTCTCCCCGTCCACCCCGTTCCCGGCATGAACCGCCCGGGTGGCAAACCCGAATTCCTCGCCGCATACCCGCTTTTCCATAATTGCCTATTATTACTATCGGAAATATTTGATACTGTCAATATAATTCAGCCAAAAAAGAAAACCACCGGCCCCACCGACCCCAGCGCGACCACACAGGCGGGAAGACAATTTTCTTTACCCTACTTATTCTTTGCCCCCACCGTCCGTGCTGTCAGTGGTAAATTCTTTCTTCCGCGCGAGGCGCAGGCCCAGGCTGTAGCTGAAACCTTCGGCCTTGTACCAGCCCCTGCTTCCCAGGGACAGATCCGCCCGGCGGGTGTTCCAGGCCCCGCCGCGCACGACACGGAAACGGCCGGCATCCTGCGGCGCTTCCCCTTCCGCGGCGTTTTCCCCCTCCCCGGCAAAAACATCGTCGCACCATTCCCAGACATTGCCCAGCATGTCATGCAGGCCCAGGGGAGAAACGCCGTTTACCGTTTTGTAGCCGTCTTTTTCCATGCCGTCGTAGAAGCCCGCAGGGCTTGTCGGCCCCCCGGCGGAAACGGAGTCGCGGCCCAGGCTTTCAAAAGGGTCGCCGGAACGCAAGTAATTCGCGGACCTCGGATCCAGGGTCTTCGCGCCGCCGGGGTACGCAAAAGCATCGGGGCCGCGCGCCGCGTAGTCCCATTCGGCCTCGGCCGGCATACGGAAACCCCCGCCTTCCGCGTCCGCCGTGACCCCCGGGGCGATACGCGCGTACGCGGGCCGGTAGCCGAACATCCGCGACAGCGAGTCGCAAATGAAAGCCGCGCCGTACCAGGAAAGCCCCACAGCGGGATGCTCCCCCCGCCCCGCCTTCGGGGCAAGCGCATACACGCCGGGGCGATCCTCCTCCTGAAGCAGCTCAAGCCCAAACTGGAAACCGTAATTCAGCTCCCCCAGCCCCAGGTACGGCGTGCCGTCCTTTCCCCGCAGCATCCCGCCGGAAACGGAAATCTCCCCCCCCGGAAGAAGCCGGTTCACAATCTCCGCCAGAAGCCCGTTCGTCATCTCGTACACAGCCATCTCGCAGTCTTTTACCTGCCGCATGGCAATGTCAAGCGGCTTGTAGGAAATCCTCACCGCCGGGCCCCAGTCCCCGCCAAAGAACCCCACAGGCCGGGCGCGCAGGAAAAAAGCGGAAGACTCCTCAAGCCCCAGGCCCAGGCGCAGCCCCGATGCGGCAGTCCTCGCGTCCAGAAGAATCGTCCCTTCCGCGAATTCGGCGGAGCGCGAAACCTGCACCTGGATCTCCCCGCCCCCGGGCTGCGGCTCCCAGAAAATGGAAGGGTTGGACACGGCAAAAACGAAATCGCTGCCCAGGCCCGGCAGGACGAAACTCCCCTCCCCCCCCGCGCCGGCATCTCCCCCCGCGGAAAGTCCCGCCGCCCCGTCCTCCGGCCCCGCCTCGGAGGGGGATGACGGGCAGCCGGCCAAAAGGGAAAAAACGATAAAAGGAAAAAGAAAAAACAAAACAGCCGCAAACACGCGGCGCGCCCCACGCGCAAGCCCCATCCCCATCCGCATACTCAAGCCCCTACAAACGGGCGTGCAGCTTCCTGAGCTGGGCCTCAATCTCCGGAACCAGAAGAGGCTCGTTCTTCATAAAAACAAGATGCCCGTTGTAATACAGCGCCACCGCAGGAGGCTTGTAAGCGATATACAGCCCCGCGGCAGTCGGATGCACATCCAAATCAACGGCGAAACCCGCTATCTTTTGGTACCTCTTCCCCACATTCAGGATAGGACGCATATACTTTACCCCAAGCCTGTCGCTCTCGCGGTAAAAAAACACAAAAACAGCCGCGTTCTCCTCGTGAATCTTCTCCTCAAGCTGGTCCAGCGATTCCACATATTCCATAAAAAAAGTATACAAACCGCGCGAAAAAAATACAAGGGAGGGAGCGTGAGGAATGAGGAATTGGGAATGAGGAATTGGGCGCGTTTTTGGCGCTTCGCGCCAAAAACCGGGCTATCCGCTGCAATCTTTTTTGCGGCGTTGCCGCAAAAAAGGATTTCCGCTTCTATCCCTCGCGCAACCAGAGGGATTTCCC
>JAISXE010000023.1 GCA_031270615.1 Spirochaetia bacterium | reverse complement strand
ACGACAGAACCGTTTTTGGGCCTCTCGCCCTGTTGCCGGGTGGGCAAAGACACGCCCTGATGGGCGTGCGTTTATTTCGGCGTGCGCGGTCCGTGTTGTCCGTGGTAAATTTTTGCCTTTGTGTGCTATGCGTTATTTAAGGATAAGCCCTAAAAGTCCGTATTTTCAGTGTGGCTCGCGGCGGGTGAACAAGTCGAACCTGTTGGGGTCAAGCGCGCTTGTGTCCGTGTAGGCCTTGCCTTCGCAGATAAGGCCGCGGGCGATAACGCCGGTGATGGCGGACAGGGCTATGCCGTCCCCTTCGTGGCCTGCGGCGAGAAACAGGCCTTCCATGCCTTTCACGAAGCCGACAAGGGGAAGCCCGTCGGGGGTGTAGGGCCGCAGGCCGGCCATGACGCGGATGACGTGCAGGTTGCCCAGGCCGGGGACAAGGCGGCCCGCGTTTTTCAGGATTTCGCGGATGGCTTCGCGGGTATTGCCCAGGTCATAACCGGCAAACTCGCGGGTCGCGCCGATAAGGAGGCCGCCCCTGCGCGTCTGGGTAAGGGACAGGCCGACGCCGAGGCGCACGGCGAGGCTCTCCGATCCGGCGAGGATTTCAGGGTGGTACTTGGCGACGATGTACTGGCCGGACAGGAAATTCCCCGTCACATAGGGCGCAACTGGTTCGGTGATGACGATTTGGCCCCTCCTCGGTTTTATGGGGATTTCCAGGCCCAGTTTTTCCGCGAGCAGGGGGCTCCACGCGCCTGCGGCGAGAACCGTGAGATCGGCCTCGACATCGCCCTTGGAGGTGTTGATGCCTTTGATCCTGCCGCCTTCCTGCCGGAAACCACGCACCTCGGCGTCGATGAGCATCCGCGCCCCGTACCTGCGGGCCGCGCGGACGTAGCCGAGGGTAAGCCGGAAGGGGTTCACATGGCCGTCCATGGGGCTGTAGGTGCAGCCCAGAAGGTGTTTGGAAAGGCCCTTCTGGCGCTTGGCCGCCTCCGCCTGGCTTATGATTTCCACGTCCAGGCCGATTTTTCGCTGTTTCGCGGCGAAATCGCCCATGACTTCCATTTCCATTTCGTTTTCGATGGTGATCATGCCGCCGTGCTTGAAGTATTCAATGTCGTAATCCAGTTCTTTCGACAGGTCCGCAAAGATCTCGGAGCTGTCCAGGGCCAGTTTCAGGTGTATGCCGGGGTTTTTTGACTGGAGGAAGACGCACTGGTCGCAGGAGCCGGTGGCCCCGGAGGCGAAGTCGTTGCGCTCGCACAGGATGACTTTTTTGCCCGCCCTGGCCAGGCGGTAGGCGATGGAGGCCCCGATAACGCCGCCCCCGACAATGGCGACATCCGCGCTCATGCTCACGAGTCGTCCTCCGTATTGGTGTATTCGCTGATTTTCGCCGTGCGTACCGGCGGCCTGACGGCAGGCGGGTAGATGTCCGAAGGGGGCCTGCCCTGGGCCAGCAGTTGGCTGATGAGCCTGCGGCAGGTCCTTCCCTGGCACAGGCCCATGCCCGCTTCGGTACGGATTTTAACGCCCTTCACGGTCGTCGCCCCGTCGGCAATGGCCGCGAGGATCTCCTCCCGCGTCACTTCCTCGCAGCGGCAGATGACAATGTCTTCTTCAGCCCCGTCCATGCACGGCTCCCTTCCTGCAAATCGTTCGTATGTCCATAAAGTATTCTTTTGGTATTTCCACCACAACCAGGGCGGTCCCGTCGTTGTGGCGGGTCCGCCTGACCTTTACGACTTTTCCTTCCGCGATAAAGCCGCCGTCCCTGCCCCCGCAGGGGACCATGGCACCTTCTTCCGGCAGGGGCAGGTACTCGTAGGGAAACTCGACAAGGCTTGAGGTATCGGTGTAATTTTTGTGGACAAGGAAAATCGCCAGCCCCGGGCAGAAGGCGAGGCACTCGCCGCAGCCGATGCATTTTGCCCCGTCAAGGACGGGAAGCCGGGTGATGGGCTGGCCCACGGCAATGGCCCCTGAAGAGCAGGCGTGCTCGCAGGGGTTGCAGGGTATTTCCTGCACGCACTCGACGACCGCCACCGGGCCTTTCTCAAAACGCTCGGCGGAGCTCACCCCGGGACAGGCCGCCAGTTCCTCCGCGGAAGCGATACCGGTGAATTTTATGCTGTCCGCCGCGTTTCCAATCGCGCTCATTGCGGCACCCTCCGCGCGGAACCCAAAAGATGGGCCTTCGCCTCAAGGCGCCTCTGCCCGAAGGGGCCGGTGCGCAGGGCGTTCATCCGCTCCCAGACTTCCAGTTTCATTTCTTTTGTTTTCCCGCCCGCCAGCCCCAGGGACTCGGCCACGGCGATTCCGGCCAGGCGGCCCTCCTCCATCGCGGTGGAGGCTTCTTCCGATCCGGTAATATCCCCCGCGGCGTAAACCCCGCTGACGGTGGTTTCCATGTTTTCGTTGTGGATGGGGACGTGCCCGCCAAGCTGGGGAATCCAGGTAAAATCGCAGCCTGCCATCCAGGCAAGCTCCGTCAGGGGGGAAAGCCCCACGGCCACGCAGATGGTGTCCGCCTCAAGAACGCGCTCCGTGCCGGCCAGGGGCCGGAAGTCTTCGTCAAGCCGGGCGATTTCAACGGCCTCCACCTGGCTTGTCCCTATGGCCCGCGTCACGGTATGGCCGAGAAGGATGGGCGTGCCCGACCTGCGTATCTTGCTCGCGTGCACCCCGTACCCGCCGATGCATGAAGAGGCCTCGATCAAGGCCGACACCCCGGCCCCGGCCTGCAAAAGCTGGTAGGCCACGATAAGCCCCACATTGCCCGAACCCACCATGACGATTTTTTTCCCGGGCAGGACGCGGTTTATATTAACCATCGTCTGGGCGCAGCCCGCGCCCATGACCCCGGGCAGGGTTCCCCCGGGAAAGGCGAGGGCGTTTTCCGATGCGCCCGTGGCAAGGATAAGTTTTTCGCCGAGAATGGCCTTTTCCCTGCCGCCCTGCGTATAGCTTACCATCATGCCGCTCTCGTGCCTAAAAAGCCCGTAAACCGGCGCGTCCAGAATCACCTCCACGCCGAGCCGCCCGGCTTCCTCAAGAAGCTCCGCGCCAATCGCGTAGCCCCGGACTCCGGCCCTGTGCTCGAAAGAGCCGAAAAATTTGTGGATCTGCTTGAAAAGCTGCCCGCCGGGCCTGGCGTTTTCGTCGATGATAACGGCCTGTGCCCCCGCCTTGGCGGCCTCAATGGCGGCGCACAGGCCCGCCGGCCCCCCGCCCACGATGACGACCTGGGTTGTTTTCATCCATCGGTCCATTCACCCAGGCCCTTCTGGGTCTGGACCCTCATCCCGGCGCGCGCGGGGGTAACGCAGGTCCTTACATTGGGCTCCCCGTCAACAATCATAACGCAGTCCGTGCAGCGGCCTATGCCGCAGTAGATTCCCCTGGGCCGGTGCTTTTTTGCCGTTTCCCGAAACACCCTTACCCCCGAGGCCAGGAGCGCCGCCGCGACAGGCTCCCCGTTTTTCGCGGGCAAGGGTTTCCCGTTGTAGTAGATGGTGCAGTCCGGCTCCGGCGCGTCCGGCAGTATCGGATGATGGGTGACACGCAAAACCGGCCCGCCTTAGATATACAGAAAAATAAAACCGACGAGCGTGAAATACAGGCACATGGGCAGGTTCAGGATCATCGATTTTACCGGATCAACCTTCTTGTAGAGAATCCCGCCGACAAGACTGCACACGACAAAAGTCGTCAAATCCGCGGGGGGAAGCCCCTGCCCTGACATGGCAAGATGCGCGCCCGCCACCGCCGCGTTCACATCGCTTACGCCGATCTTTGTCAGCGCCGGACCGAAAAAGGAAAAAATCGTATTCTGAGCCGTGGACTGCGAGCCTGTCAGCATGCCGATAAGCAGCATGGAAAACGAACCGCCGAACTTAAAAACATCCGCGTTCAGGGAGGCGGCGAATTCCTTTACCGTGTCGATCTGGCCCGCCCTGTAAAAAGCGCCAAGCATCAGGGCCGCGGCAATCTGGATGCTGCATCCGGGAATGACATTCTTGACAGCCGTTTTCAGAACCGCCGGAGCGTTTTTATAAACAGCGGGAAAAAAGAACGCCACGACAGTCGCCATGATGATATTGACGACGATGAGGTTTGCCACCCCCTTCAGGATTTTGATCCCGCCCAGGGTTTTCAAAGCCCCGCCGAAGCTCAAAGTCGCGACATCTATCTTGAAACCCGTGCGCAGGACGACAAGGGCAAGCAGCACGAAAAGGGGAATCAGGGTCTTCCATTCGCGGCCAAGAATGCTTCCCGCCCCTTCCTTGGGGATAAGATCCTCGGGCAGGGATTTAATCTTGATAAACGAGAAGGCCACATAAATGGAACAGATTACCATACCGATGCCCACGGTGATGTAGCTGATGTTCATGACAGGATCGGCGCTCGGAAGGCCCATAAGGCTTGAAGAAAGCATAATCGACTGGGTTATCGGCGGCATGATGGAGCCTATGCTCGCGCCCATGACAATCGTGCAGGCAATCTGCTCCGGCTTCATCTTCATTTCGACCAGGGAGTTAATAACCAGAACGCCGATAACCGTTGAAGCGGCGATGGCGTCCCCCAGAAGCGATCCCGCGATAGTCAGGGCCAGCACAACGCACACAATAAGGCCCCGGGGCGAATGCCCAAAAATCGAACGCAGCACGTTGATAACCGTCGTCATCGTGCCCATGCGCACCTGGGTCTCCGCGTAAATGCTCCCAAAAACAGCCAGGGCGATGATCCACGCGAGCCTGTCCAGCCCGTCCGTCCAGGCCAGAATCCAGTCAACGGGATTAAAGACCCCGCCCAGAAGCAGCGCGGTAAAACCGGTAATAATAAGCGCGACCTGGATATTACCTCCGATAACGGGGATTTTCTTGATAAGGATAATCGCTAACAGAATCAAAATAGGAATAATGACAATAACCATTCCGGGTCCTCCTTGGAGATTTTTTATAAAACCTTATCCGTAACGGTACATTTTGAATATTTTACACATTTTTTGCGGAATGGGAAGGGGGCGGGGGGTTTGCCCAGCAATTCCGATTTCAAAACGAAAATCACAAGAAATGCGGTTTTTACGAGAGCCTGTTCCAACAACTCATTTATAATTTCACTCCGATTCGGAATTTTGGCGCATTTGCGGCGTAAAACGCCGCAAACCGGGCTTTCCGCTCCAATTCCTCAGCCTGCCTGCGGCAGGCTTGCGGGATTTCCGCTTCAATCCCTTGCGCCCCGCGGGCTTTCCGGGTTTTGGAACAACCTCACGAAACAAAAATACGCCCAAAATGAAAAAGCGTCGCTAATATCCCCTGTTGAGGCCATACTAACCTTGAATTTTTCCGAAATCGGAATTGCTGGGGTTTGCCGGGGCAAAGCCCCGGCAAACCCCGCCTGCGGAAATTGCGGGCTTTTACCCCGGAGCCGGTTCGAACGGCCGACCTAGCGCTTAGGAGGCGCTCGCTCTATCCAACTGAGCTACCAGGGCAGGTTGAACCCATTATACGGGCGAAAGGCGGTTTAAGTCAATGGTAGGCAATTTTTGTCCTGGCAAAAATTGCCTACGGAAATTGCAGAGGAAATCGCGTGATAGCCCACAGGGTTCTCCCGGTTATGCGGCAACCTGCCTGAATGCAGCGCGATTGCCTGCAATCGCGGTCGCGGTTTATCGGCCTTTCGCGATTTCCTGATTGC
>JAISXE010000388.1 GCA_031270615.1 Spirochaetia bacterium | reverse complement strand
GGGTATGAACCATGCCATAAAATCCAATTCCTTGCCAAACGAAGATACCTCGGAGCTTGCTCCGAGGTTCTTCATAAAGACGCGCATTTGCCTTGCAAATGCGGTGGTGGCAGTTCACGCGATTTTGCCCCGGCAAAATCGCGTCCGCCTGTGTGCGGGCGGGAATCGCCTTTGGCGATTACCGCGTTTGCTGGTTCTGAGCCGCGGCTTCTTGCCCAAAGAAATATCTTCCGCTATACTGCCTCAAATTTACGGCGAAGGGGTTGTTATGCTCAGTGTCGGTTTTATTGGCTGGCGGGGTATGGTCGGCTCGGTACTTCTGGAAAGGATGAAGGCGGAAAACGACTTTACCGGATACAGGCCGGTTTTCTTTTCCACGTCCCAGGCGGGCGGCGCGGGGCCGGATCTGGGGATGGGCGGCGGCCCGCTTCTTGACGCCTGGGACACGGAGCTCCTCGGCAAGCAGGATATCCTTGTTTCCTGCCAGGGCGGGGAATATACCGCGAAGGTTTATAAAAAGCTGCGCGCCTCGGGCTGGAAGGGCTATTGGATAGACGCGGCCTCCACCCTGCGCATGGAAGAAGGCGCCCTCATCGTGCTTGACCCCGTGAACCGCGGCATCATCGACGCGGGCCTGAGGGCGGGAATCAGAACCTACACAGGCGGGAACTGCACCGTCAGCCTTATGCTGATGGCCATAGGCGGGCTTTTCCGCGAAGGCCTTGTCGAGTGGGTTTCCTCAATGACCTACCAGGCGGCTTCGGGCGCGGGGGCGAAGAACATGCGGGAGCTTGTCGCCCAGATGGGCGTGCTTGGCGCCCGGGCCGCCGGCCTTTTGGCGGACCCCGCTTCCGCCATCCTGGACATAGACAGGGCCGTAACCGAAGCCCTGCGCGGCAGGGACATGCCCACGGAAAACTTCGGCGCTCCTTTGGCGGGCAGCCTGATCCCCTGGATAGACAAAGCCGTTGCCGCCGGGCAGACAAAGGAAGAGTGGAAAGGTTTCGCGGAAACAAACAAAATCCTCGGGACAAAACCGCCCGTGCCCGTGGACGGCATCTGCGTCCGAATCGGCGCCATGAGGTGCCACAGCCAGGGCCTCACCATAAAACTGAAAAAAGACCTTCCAGACGGGGAGCTTGCCCGCATCATCGGGGATTCAAACGAATGGGTGCGCATTGTTCCCAACACGCAGGCGGACACCCTGAAACACTTAAGCCCCGCCGCGGTGTCGGGAACCCTGAACGTGCCTGTGGGCCGCATCCACAAAATGAACATGGGGCCGGGGTTTCTTACCCTGTTTACGGTGGGGGACCAGCTTCTGTGGGGGGCGGCGGAACCGATCCGCCGCATGCTGAAAATCGCGCTGGAGTTTGAAAACGGGAACAAGGCAGGCGCCTGAGGGCGCGGACTAAAAACCTGCCTTCCTGCTCAGGGCGTTATGCGCTTCCTGTCCCTGGGGAAGAGCGAGGCCTCCTTGACGTTTTGCAGGCCAAGGATTTTTTGCGTCAGGCGCTCAAGGCCGATGGCAAAGCCCCCGTGGGGGGGGCAGCCGCAGCGGAAAATGTCCATGTACGCGCCCATGCCTTCCGGGCTGAGACCGAATTTGGAGAGGGACTCGAGCATCATGGGGTACTCGTTGATGCGCCGGCCGCCGGTGGTTATTTCAAGGCCCCGGAACAGAAGGTCGAAGCTCAGGGTTTTTTGGCCATCGGGGTAGGCGTACACGGGGCGTTTTTTGCGGGGAAAATCGTTCACGAAAACGGCGGGGACGCCGCGCTCCTGCAAGGCCCAATCGCAGAGGATGCGCTCGCCTTCGGGGTTGATGTCGAACACCCGCCGTGCGCCCAGCCGGGAAATAATATCCCTGGCTTCGTCGTAGCCCACGCAGGGAATCCCGTCCACGCTTTCCGGCCCGGGGAGCGGGGGGGCGTCCAGGGCTTCAAGCTCGGCGGCGTTTTTCTTTTGCACTGCGGCGAAAACGGCTTTGAGGATTCCCTTTTCCAGCTCCACCAATTCCCGCTCGCTGTCGATAAAAGCCATTTCCACATCGAGGGAGACATACTCGTTCAAATGACGCGCCGTGTCGTGCTTTTCCGCGCGGTAGGCGGCGCCGACTTCAAAAACCCTCTCCAGCCCGGAAGCCACAAGCGCCTGCTTGTAGAACTGCGGCGACTGGGCAAGGTATACCTTCGTGTCGAAATACTCCACCGTGAAAAGCCCGGCGCCTCCCTCGGTGCCGGAACCGACAAGCTTGCTTGTTTTGATCTCGGTAAAATCCTGGCCCCGCAGGTAATCGGCGAAAGCCCCGACAATCGTTGCCTGCACGCGGAAAACGCTTAAAATCTTCGGCATGCGCAGGGAGATCATCCGGTTGTCCAGAATCGCGTCCAGGGACAGTTTTTCGGGACCGCAGTTCACGGGAATCGGCAAGTCCGAACCGGCAGCGGAAAGCACCTGCGCCGAGGCCTCCTGGATCTCCACCCCCCCCGGGGCCTTGGCGTTCTCCCTCACCGTGCCCTGGACGGAAATCACCGACTCATGGGTAAAACCCGTCTTCCCCTCAAAAACGATTTGGATCATGCCGCTTCTGTCGCGCAGCAGCACAAAGGAAATCGCGCCCAGCTCCCGCACGCGGTGCACCCAGCCCTTCAGCGTGATCCTTTTGTTTGTGTGTTTCGCAGCGTCCCTCGCCAGTACCCGCACCGCATCCCTCCTTTGCATTGTCCCAATCGAGGAAGCGATTATGCCATTTTGGAGGCTGAAATTCAAGGCCGCGGATGGGATTAACCACCGGCCCCACGGAGGAAAGGCCGACAAAGAGAGGAATTTGGGCGCCTTTTGGCGCTTCGCGCCAAAACCGGGCTATCCGCTCCAATCTTTTTGCGAAGACGCAAAAAGGATTTCCGCTTCTATCCCTGGCGCGGCCCAGGGCGTATCGGGCGCCACCACTGACCACAAAATGAGGAATGAGGAATGAGGAACTAACTCCTAATCCCTAACTCCCAATTCCTCATCCTTTCTTACAGCGCCTCCACGTCCCTGACCGGCAGCGACAGGCTTTCGGCTATGTCACTGACCGGATAGCCCTTCGCCTTGAACCGCCGGGCGCTTTCCAACAGATGCTGGTAGGCCTTTCTTTCCTCTTCCTCGCAGGCTTCCTTCCAGCCTTCCTCGCGCGCAAGCTGCTTCTCTTCCAGAAAACCCTCAACAAGCTGGTCAAACATGTGCCTTTCCTCCTTCTTCTCAATCGCATCGGTAAAAGCGTTTATTTTCTCTTCCGGCA
>JAISXE010000333.1 GCA_031270615.1 Spirochaetia bacterium | reverse complement strand
AGCCCGTGGGGCGCAAGGGATTGCAGCGGAAATCCTTTTTGCCGCCCGGCGGCAAAAAGATTGAAGCGAAAAGCCCGGTTTTTGGCGTTCCGGCGCCAAAAATGCGCACATATTTTCTTGACTTGTTGACAGTGATTGGGAAAATAAAAAACCCCTCTCTCCTCATCCCTAATTCCTAATTTTTCTCCTCCCCCGTCCGTCTTCGTCCGCGCGGTCAGTGGTTCCGCGTGGTCCGTGGTCTCTTCGTTTGCCTCTGCTCCAAAATCCCGAATCGAAGCGAAACCCGTCTGTGATTGTTTTTCATTCCCAGACGCCGGCGATCTGGCGCCCGCATTTCCCGCAGCGGCCGTTTTTCAGGGCGGCTAGGCTTACGCGGTAGCCCTGGCGGCGCACCAGGAGTTCCCCGCAGGAAGGGCACAGGGTGTTTGCCTCCCTGTCAACGTTGCCGGGGTACACATAACGCAGTTTTTGGCGCGCCGTGTCCAGAAGCGGTTCCAGTTCCCTGTATGTGGATTCCCGAATCGTGTAGCGGTACATGGGCCGGTAACAGGACAGGTGCAGGGGGATGTCCTGGTTCAGGCCCGCGAGGAAGGATGCGATCCGCCCCATTTCGGCGGGCGAGTCGTTTTTCCCCGGAATAACCAGGGTGGTGACTTCAAGATGGGTTCGGCCCGCCGCCAGTTCCAGAAAGCGCAGCACGGGGTCCAGGCTGCCTCCCAGCTCCCTGCGGTAAAAACCATCGGAAAAGGATTTCAAATCGATGTTCGCCGCGTCAAGAAAGGGCACAAGCCGGGCTGCGGGCGCTTCGTTCAGATAGCCGTTTGACACAAGGACGTTTTTCAGGCCCTTCGCGCGGGCCGCCTGGGCGGTTTGCAGGAGGTACTCAAAGTGTACCAGGGGTTCGGAGTAGGTGTAGGCTATGCCCAGGGAGTTTTCCGCCAGCGCGGCCTCCACAAGCTCCTCGGGCAGGGTGGCCCGCGTTTTGCCGGGGAACTCCTGCGAGATGTGGTGATTCTGGCAAAAAGGGCAGCGCAGGTTGCAGCCGTAAAAACCCGCGCTGAAAATTTTCCTGCCGGGAAAGAAATGGTACAGGGGCTTTTTTTCAATCGGGTCAATGGCCGCGCCGGAGAGGCGCGCGTAATAAGGCAGGCTCATTTCCCCGCGCTCGTTTTTCCGCACGCCGCAGACGCCGGTTTTCCCCTCCGCCAAAAAACAGGCGTGGGGACACAGGAGGCAGCGCAGGCCGGGGTTTTCCGGGGCCTCCTGCCGCGCATACAGGGCGGCCATTACAGATACGAGGCTATTTCGTCATGGCCGGAAAGAAGCCGGGCGTGCCAGGAGGCCGCGTCCTTCCCCGTGATTTCGATGTCGGCGCCGATGAGTGCCCCAAAGATATTTAACGAGCATTCGCGCACAACCGAGGGGAGGGGGAAATCCTCGCAGAGCTGCGGGGCGTTGGGCGCGAAACTCAGCGCGGCGGGGGAGATTTCCTCGATGTGGCCCTGGACCAGGACGAGGTGTTCGGGATGGGTAAAAAGAATGTCGGCCGTCTCTTCTTTTGAGGGGCGGTAGGAAGGGTTTTTCCCCGGAGTAATGTATTTTTTCAACGCCTGCAAATCGCCGGGACTTTCCAGGCTTTCTGGAATAACCGCGCTGACCCCCAGGTGTTCCGCCTTTTTTGCCTCGTCATCATTGAAGTTTTCCCCGGAAAGAAGCACAAAGGGGATTTTTTCCGCCGCCGGGGAGTACGCGCGGAAGTAGACAAGAAAGGGCTTCCAGTGCCGGGGAAAGTCCCGGGCGGAAAAAATGACCAGGTTGGGCGCCATTTCGCCAACATTGTCCATCGCCTTTATGGGATGCCAGTAGTGGACAATATCCGCCCCCCGCAGGGAAAATTCCTGTTCCAGAAACCGCTTCAGGGCGTCCCGGTCGGCCACCAATAAAATCTTCATCGCTTGCCTATCTCAGGCTCTCCGTGCCCCTGCTCTGCACTTCATAGTTATAAATTATCCAAATTGAATCTTTCTTTGTCAAATAATATGTGAATAATTTAACCTCGCGGTAGCCCGGATAGTTGTATTTTTGGATGACTTCCACCGTTCCCTCGGTGGGGGTGTAGCCTGTCTTGATGATTTCAAAGTCGGAAGGGATCACAATAATGTCGTTGTCGAGCGTTTCGGCTTTTAAGTCGTTTTTGAATTTCCGCAGGGTTTCGATTCTCTGCGTTTCGGACATGTTCCTGTAGCCGCCGGAACCCGGCAGGCTCCGGTACAGGCTTTCAATGTCAAGATACAGGAAGAACTTTTCCCACTGGGACTGCTGGCGCGCGTTTAAGAAATAGGCCACGACCTGATCCGGGGGAAGGGGAAGCGTTTTCAGGATTTCCCCGGTTTCCTGGTCGATCCTGTCCTGCACCGCCTCCATGCCCTGGACCGAAGGCCGCACGGACAGGGGCAGCGTGTTTGAAGGCTTGTACGCGGAGGTTGCCGCGGAGGTAAACAGGTTGGGGTAGAAACGCGCCTGGACGGTGTACACGCCGGAATCTTCCAGCCTGACGAATTCCTTCAGATTCAGCGTGAAGGAAAACTCCTCGCCCGGTTCAATGGAAATCTCGCGGAAATAGACAGGTTGATTCGAGTTCCGGTCTATGGTAAATTTGGGGTAGGGCTGGAGCGGCTGGTTTGCCATGTTCCTGACATCGAAATCGATGCTGAACGCCCTGTTGTCGGACAGGCGGAAACGGTAGGTCGAGGGCGTTTTGTTCAGCACTGTGACTTTCAGCTCAATATCCGATTCGGGATAATATATCTTTTTGTTGTAGAACCGTATGGAAAAATCAATATCGGCCTCGGCCGCCCAGGACATGCCCAGGATGATGAGGAAAAAAGCGCCTGAAAAGGCTGTTTTTTTTAACAAGGACACCATATTATCTTAATTTTCGGCTCTTGAAATGATAACATTATTTTTAAATGAAGCTGCCAGGAAACTTCAAAACTCCGATGCCTGCAAAAGCCTCCGCCGCCGCGTGGAAGAAGGCCGCCTGCCTCCCGCCATCCACGGCGCCGAAGGCAGTTTCCTGGCGCTCCTCGTAAAAACCGTTTTTTCCCGGCACGGCCGGCCCCTCGTTGTCGTCACCTCCTCCGGGCAGGAAGCGGAAAACCTTGTGGCGGATCTCAGGCTTTTCCAGATAGACGCGGAACTGTTTCCCTGGTGGGGCGCCGCGCCCTACAAAAAAGCCCCGCTTTCGTCCCCGGTCTTCGGGCTTCGGGTGAAGATCCTGACCTCCATGCTTGGCCCCAAGCCCCCGCTGGTGGTGGTTCCCCTCCGCGCGTTTCTGACGCCCGTCCCCGATCCCGCCTATATCAGGGAAAACGCCATCCCCATAGCGAAAGACGCCCCCATCGACCCCATAGCCTGCAGCCGCAGCCTCCAGGCCTTCGGCTACCTGCGCGTGCCCCGGGTTTCCGTTCCCGGCGAATTCGCCCTGCGCGGCGAAGTCCTGGACGTTTTTCTCCCCGGCCACGATACCGCCCTGCGCGTGGTTTTTGATTTCGACCGGGTGGGGGACATCCGTTTCTTCGACACGGAAAACCAGGCCTCAACCGGGGGCGTCCAGGCCTTCACGCTGTATCCCATGAAGGAAGTGATCTGGACCGACGACAGAATCACCGTCCTTGAGGCGAACCTGAAAACCATAGCGGGAATCGCGAAGGACGTTCCGGCCCTTCTGGAGGAGCTTATCGAAACCCGGGGCTTTGAAGGCGAGTATATGTTCTACCATCTCGCCTTTCCCTCGGCCCACAGCCTGCCGGAGTATTTCCCCGCCTCCTGCCACGTCCTGTACGCGGGGGACGAGCGGATCGCCGCTGCCCACGAGGCGCTGCGCAGGGAATACGAAGGGCTTTACGCCCGCGCCGAAGCCCCGGCCCTGCCGCCGGGGAGCGTTTTGCTTGACCTTGCCGACCTCCGCCGGCAAACCGGAAACTCCACCCGCATCACCCTCCTTCCCGCAAGCGAAAACCCCAAACCCCTGGACCTGCGGCCCGATATGCCGAGGTCCTTCTTCGGCAACCTCGATCTTTTTCGGGAAGAGCTTGCCAGCCTTTTGGAATCGGGATACTCCGTTTTTATTTTCGCGGACACCGAGGCCCAGGCCCGGCGCATTGCCCAGATCCTGCCGGAGCAGGCCCTGCAAAGCGGCAGGCTCGTCATTGTCCCCGAAAGCATATCCGGGGGCTTCACCTACGCCCCCGCGAAAATCGCCGTGATCATGGAGGGGGAGATATTCGGCCGCCGCCGCATCCCAAAATCCGTCAAAACCGTGGAAAGCCGCGCCATCGACAGCTTCATCGAGCTTTCGCAGGGAGACTACGTTGTCCACGCCAACTACGGCATAGGCCGCTACAAAGGCATCCAGCGCATCAAGGCAAGCGGCAACGAGCGCGACTACATCCACCTTGAGTTCGCCGGGGATGAGTTCATCTACCTCCCCATCGAACAGGTGAACCTTATCCAGCGCTACATAGGCCACGAAGGCGGCACCCCCCGGCTGGACCTTATCGGCGGCAAAGCCTGGGAAAACCGGAAAAACCGCGTGCGCAAGTCCGTGGAGGACATAGCCGCCCGCCTCATCGGCCTGTATTCAAAACGCAAGAAAACCAAAGGATTTGCCTTTCCCCTGGACACGGAATGGCAAGTCGAATTTGAAGCCGCCTTCCCCTTCGAGGAAACCCCGGACCAGCTCTCCTGCATAGAAGCGGTCAAGGCCGACATGGAAAAACCCATACCGATGGACAGGATGGTCTGCGGCGATGTGGGCTACGGGAAAACCGAGATCGCCATCCGCGCGGCCTTCAAGGCCGTCACCGGCGGCAAGCAGGTGGCCATACTCGCGCCGACAACCATACTCGCGGAACAGCATTTCGAGACCATCACCGAACGCATGAAAAACTACCCGGTAAACGCCGCCATGCTCTCCCGCTTCGTTGGCACGAAAGAACAGAAAACCATCCGCCAGGGCCTGCGGGAAGGCAAAATAGACCTTGTGGTGGGCACGCACCGGCTGCTGCAAAGGGATGTGGCGTTCCGCGACCTGGGGCTTGTCATCGTGGACGAGGAGCAGCGCTTCGGGGTCAAGGACAAGGAACGCCTGAAGGAACTCAAAACCTCCGTGGACTGCCTTACCCTGAGCGCCACGCCCATCCCCCGGACGCTCCACATGTCCCTCCTGAAAATACGCGATATGTCCCTGCTCAAAACCCCGCCCGCCAGGCGGCTCCCCATCGAGACGCACATCATGGAGTTCAACCCCAAAACCATAGCCGGCGCCATACGCCGCGAAATCTCCCGGGGCGGCCAGGTCTACTACCTGCACAACCGCGTGGAATCCCTTGAGGACACCCGGCTTTTCCTGCAAAATTCCGTGCCGGAGGCCCTCATCGGCACGGCGCACGGGCAAATGTCCGCCGAGGAACTGGAAGACATCATGCACCGCTTCATCCACGGCGGCATCCAGGTGCTGGTATCCACAACCATCGTGGAAAACGGCATCGACATCCCCAACGTCAACACCATCATCATCGACCGCGCCGACATGTACGGCATCTCCCAGCTTTACCAACTGCGGGGCAGGGTAGGGCGCTCCGACCGGCCGGCCTACGCCTATCTTTTTTACCCCGCCGGCAGGGCGCTCACGGAAATCGCCATGAAACGCCTGCGAATCATTTCCGACAACACGGCCCTCGGCTCGGGCTTTAAAATCGCCCTGAAGGACCTTGAAGTGCGCGGCGCGGGCAACCTTCTCGGCCGCGAGCAGTCGGGCGACATCCTGAGCGTCGGCTTCGATATGTACCTGCGCCTTCTGGACGAAGCCGTGGCCGGCCTGGAAAACAAGGAGCCGGAGGAAGCCCCCGAGGTCTACCTGGAACTTGAATACTCCGGCTTTATCCCCGACACCTACATCGGCGAAGCCGAGGAAAAAATGGAAGTCTACAAAAAAATCGCCTCAGTTTGTTCCGACGAAGAGCTTGCCGGCCTGGACGCCGAGCTTTCCGACCGTTTCGGCCCCCTGCCCGGCGAAGTCCAAAGCCTCCTTGCCCTTGCCGAAATCCGCGTCACCTGCAAAAAACTCTGGATAAGCTCCATCCGCGAGCGCAAAGGCAAACTGGAACTCGAATTCTCCAAAGTAGCCAAAATCCCGATCAACCGCCTCCTTGCCCTTATCCGCGACAGCCGCGGCCAGATCCGCCTTGACCCCCACCGACCCCAGGTCCTCACCATTGACACCCAAGCCGTGGCGCTGAAAGAAAAAAGCGAATTCCTGCGCTCAAGGCTCTCCGTCCTCCTGCAAGGCTGAATCAAGCAACAAGCAACTCGGTTTATAGCTAGAAAAAAAACAGCCTTCCTGGCGGAAGGCTGGCATTGTTGGGGAGAGCAGGATTCGCCCTCCAAGCCTCAACATCCCTGTTTCGGCTTTCCGGGCCGGGATTTTGCCTGGCGGCGCACGTCCTGTGCGCCTT
>JAISXE010000301.1 GCA_031270615.1 Spirochaetia bacterium | reverse complement strand
TCACGCGATTTTGCTTTGCAAAATCGCGGCCAGCCTCTGCGTTTTTTGCCTGGAAGCACGGAAATTGCGTGGTTGCAGGGCTTCGCCCAGTGGTTGCAATCAGGGAAATCGCGGAAGGCCGATAAACCGCGACTGCGATTGCGGGCAATCGCGCTGCATGCAGGCAGGTTGTTGTAAGCCGGTAGAACCCTGGGGGCTATCACGCGATTTCCCCCGCAATTTCCGGGGGCAATTTTTGCAGGGCAAAAATTGCCCCCGGAAAGCCCGGTTTTTTGCGAAGCAAAAAATGCGCCTAACATCTTCTCCTAACTCCACGCCCTACTTCCCATGCAGCGCTTTTCGCCTGTATACTCCGGGCATGGATCATGAATCGGAGGGGCGCGGGGCGGGGGATTCCGCGCTTCTGGTTGCTTTGCAGTTTCCCGGCGACTGCCTGTACGAAACGGAGGCCTCGCTTGCGGAACTGCACAGCCTTACGGAAAACATGGGCCTGAGCCCGGCGGACACGCTTCTGGCGCGGGTGAGGGGGCCGTCGCCGCGTTTTCTTGCCGGCACGGGCAAGGCGGAGGAAATCCGCGTGGCGGCGGAAAACTCCCGCGCACGGTATATCGTTTTTGACAACGAGCTTTCGCCCAGCCAGCAGCGCAACTGGGAACAGTTTACGGGGCTTTGCGTCATCGACCGGCGGGAGGTGATTCTGCAAATCTTCGCGGACCGGGCCATGACGCGGGAGGCGCAGCTTCAGGTGGAGCTGGCGCGGATGGAGTATTCCCTGCCCCGGCTGACGCGGGCCTGGACGCACCTGTCGCGGCAGAGGGGCGGGGCCCGAGGCACGCGGGGCGAGGGGGAGACACAACTGGAGCTCGACCGCCGCAGGGTCCTGGCCCGCATCGACAAGGCAAAGGCTTTGCTGAAAAAGGTGCGCAAACAGCGACAGACCCAAAGGTCCCTGCGGGAACGGGCCGCCATAAAAACCGGGGCCATCGTGGGCTACACCAACGCGGGGAAGTCCTCCCTTTTGAGGGCTTTGAGCGGCGGCGAGCTGTATGTGGCGGACAAGCTGTTCGCCACGCTGGACCCGGCGACGCGCAGGGTGCGCCTTTCCGCGAAAAGCGAGATTCTTTTGACGGACACGGTGGGTTTTATCCGGCGGCTTCCCCACGAGCTTATCGAGGCCTTCAAGTCCACCCTGGAGGAAACGGTTCTGGCGGACTTCCTGGTCCACGTCCTGGACGCATCCGATCCCCACCTTGAAGAGCGCGCGCGCACGACGCGGGATATTTTGGGCCAGATCGGGGCCGCGGGCAAACCTGTCATCAGCGTGTTCAACAAGATCGATCTCTGCGCGGACCCCGCGGCCCTGCGCTCCCTGGCGGCAGGCTACCCGAATCCCGCGTTTGTTTCGGCTTCCTCGGGGGCGGGCGCGGGGGAGCTTCGCGCCCTGATTGCCGGGCTGGTCCATGCGTAGGGAGCCTTTCCCCCGCCTGGATACCCAGGCCGATTTGCACGCGCGGCTTTTGGGGTTCTGCCGCCTGCGGGCCGGGGAGGTCTGGCAGGACCCGGTTCGCGGCCACCGCGTCGGGGTTCTTGACGCGGCGCGGGAGGAGGACGTGGGCGTGCTTATGGACGGGCAGGCCGCGCAGCTTGGGATCCACGATCCGCCTTACAATATCGGCGTCGGCAGGAGGAGAAGCCCCGCGCTTTTTCGGATGGACATACAGGCGTACATGCGCTTCTCCCGCGCGTGGGTTTTCCCGGCGGTTTCCGCCCTGGACACGCACGCGGCTTTTTACCTTTGGCTGGGCGCCGACCAGGAGGCGGGCTTCCAGCCCCTGCCGGAGTTCATGCTCCTTATGCGGGAGGTTCCCGGCCTTGTTTCCCGCAGTTTCATTACCATGAGGAACCAGCGCGGCTACGGGACGCAGAAAAACTGGATGGCCCTGAGGCAGGAGCTTTTGTATTACGCGAAAGGCACCCCGCCTTTCCACGTTGTCTACACGGACATTCCGAAAACACTGAAGGGCTACTACAAAGAGGTGGGCGGCAGGAAGACCTCTAACGAGGAGCGCGGGAAGGCCGGGACGCTACGGCCCGGCAATGTGTGGGGGGACATCCAGCAGGTTTTCTACCGCAGGGAGGAAAACGTCCCCGGCGCATACGCGCAGAAACCCCTGGCCGCGATTGAGCGCATCATCCGGGCTTCAAGCAGCCCGGGCCGCATCGTGAGCGATTTTTTCGCCCATTCGGGGACAAGCCTGGTGGCGGCGGAGCGGCTCGGCCGAAAATGCTACACGATGGACATCGACCCCGTTTTCGCGGAAATCGCCATCCGCAGGCTGGAACGCCTGCGGGCCACCGGCAAAACCGGCTGGCAGACCGAAAACCCTTTTCCAGAGCTGGCAGGCTGATTAGGCCGGCGCTGCTGGCAAAGGAGAAAAACCACTTGCCTTAGCGGCCATTCGGACAGGATTTTTTTTGCTCCCCTGTCCTGCCAACTCCCCGTCCGTGCCGTTCGCCGGTGGGGCCAGCGGTTTATCTTTATTCCCAAATGAAACAAGTTTGTCATGGCTCACTTCCCCTTCCGGCAGGTTTGACAATCCTGTCGCCGCTGTCTGTCCTCCGCTGTACAGCAAATAATCACTGTATGTATCTAATA
>JAISXE010000249.1 GCA_031270615.1 Spirochaetia bacterium | reverse complement strand
AAGTTTTTCCTGCTTTAACTTGACAACCGCCCGCAGATAGCTTTCAAAAGTCCCTCCGTCAACAACCCCCGCCGATAGAAATTGTTCTAATTGCCGGTTGTCCATCAGCAGCAAGCGGTACATTGCCAATTTTAAGACGCCTGTTAATTTCAAACTCTTTTTTAACGCCTGAAGCCTTTCCAGAAAAATTTCCTTTAATTCCGGTTCGATGTCCAAAACAATACGGGCTTTTTCGTTCATGGTTTTCTCCTTGTGTACATGTGTATAAACGTACAAATGTACGTTTTAATAAATATAAAAGAAAACCCAAAAACTGTCAAGGCATTTACATCAAATTTACATCAATTTGTTTAAAAACAGCGATAAGCGCTGAAAGACGGAAATAAAGCAACTCCTTTTCCCTCATAAAAATAGCAAA
Source organism: Spirochaetia bacterium (assembly GCA_031270615.1). Lineage (GTDB taxonomy): Bacteria > Spirochaetota > Spirochaetia > DTKZ01 > DTKZ01 > JAISAF01. The sequence goes on along the minus strand of JAISXE010000249.1, from coordinate 4,570 downwards.
ATGATGATAACTCTTGATAATATAAGGAATTAGTTCAGGTACTAGTGCTCGCAAGGGCTTGGGGGTTCAAGTCCCCCTCTGGGCAGAGTAGAAGCACCATCCGATGCCAAAAAGGCCGCAACCATTTTTGCGGCCTTTCTGTTTTTATAACCACCCGCCGGCACTGTTTTGGGGTCGCGCTTTTTTACCCTTACGCCGTTGCCTTTAATCCCGCATACTCCGAATTTTTTTGCAGCGCCGTGTTGCAATGTTCCGCGACGCGGGCAAACTCAGGGGACAGGTCCTGGAACAGGTCTACCAGGACAGGATCAAAATGCTTTTCCTTTCCCTCAAAAATGATGCGCTCCGCTTCCTGGGTCGTAAGGGGCTGCTTGTAGGGCCGCAGGGCGATGAGGGCGTCGTACACATCGGCCACAGCCATAAGCCGTCCCTGGAGGGGGATGTCGGTCTTTTTGAGGCCCCGGGGGTATCCCGAACCGTCCCACTTCTCGTGGTGGGTCCCGGCGAAAATTCTCGCATGGCGGAGAAAATCATTTTCCGAAGTTGTTTTCATGATGCCTTCAATGGCGGTCTCCCCGATGGCGGCGTGCCTTTTCATGGTCTCAAATTCATCGAAAGTCAGTTTTCCCGGCTTGTTCAGGATGGCATCGCTGATGGCGATTTTCCCCACGTCATGGAGCTGGGCAGAGGGAATGAGGAATTCCAGATTCCAGGAGGAAACCTCCTTCCAATAGATTTTTTCCCCCAGAAGCTTTTCCACAAGAAGTTTCAGATAGCTTTGGGTCCGCTCTATATGCCCGCCGGTTACATCGTCACGGAATTCAACCATCTCCGTCACGGTGTTCAAAATCGCGTTTTGAAGCTCCACCACCTGGCGGGTCCTTTTCTGCACCATGTGCTGCAAATTGTCATTGTACTCCTGCAAGGCCATCTGTTGGGTATGTATGAGCAGGTGGTTTTCTATGCGCTTCAGGAGGAGCGGCGGCGAAAAAGGCTTTGAAATATAGTCTATGGCGCCCAGGCTTAAACCTTCAAGCTCGCTGCCGGGATCGTTTCTGGCAGTAAGAAAGATAACCGGAATGTCCCGCGTTTTCTTGTCCTCTTTCAGCCTTTTCAGCGCCGCATAGCCGTTTATTTCGGGCATCTCGATGTCCAGCAGAATCAGGTCCGGCGTCACAATCTCCAGTATCATAAAAAGCTTCTGGGCCGAAAGTATCGGAAAAATCTCGTAATGGTCCTTCAGCACGGTTTTTCCGGCTGTAAGGTTGGTCATATTGTCGTCAACCAAGAAAATTATCTGTTTTTCGTTTTTCATAATCCGCTCCTTATCTCGTTATTAGTACCCTGTTATACCTTACGCCTCGACGTACAGAATCTGATCCTGGGGCATAAGCCGTTCCGCTATTTCTTCAAGCTCGGATTTGTCGATCTGCTCCCTCAGCCAGGGCACTAGCCCGGTATCCGCCTCGTAGGTGTAGCCTTCCAATTCCTCCATAGCCTCATCAAGCCCGCTCATATCGTAGTTTCTCGCGGCGTCCCGAATCCGCGCGAGCAGCATCGGGTCAGGGGTGGCCTTGTGGGGTTTTTGCAGCTTCTCTTCCAGGGTGTCAAGGAGCCCCATCAGATCCGCGATGAACTTCCCGGCAGCCTCAATGAACCCCTCGTTTTCTGCTTCAATAAACGCGCGGTCCCCGGCCTTTGCCGCGTGTTCCAGTTTTTCCGCCCTTTGCCCGATTGCCTGCGCGGATATGCCGTAACTGGAGCCTTTGATGCCGTGCACGGTAATGGCATAATCCGTCAGGGCATTCACGGTGCGCGCCGCCCCGAGCAGCTCCGGGGTATGTACCGCGTAGGAACGCAGGGATTCCATGTAGGATTTCCCGTCCCCCCCAAAACGCTCCAACCCCTTTTCCGCCTCCAGCCCCTCCACCGCAGCGGACATGATCATCCGCGACAGCAGTGCCTGCACGTCCCTGTCCCTCGTTTCCGCCGCCGTATCCGGGGCGCTTTCCGCGATTCGGCTTTCGGCGTCAAGGCCCAGCTTTTTCTCCAGGTTTTTGTCCCGTACCCAGCGGCCTATCGCCGCGTCCATTTTCATAATGTCGATGGGCTTGGTCAAAAAGTCCTGAAAACCGTTGTTGAGGAACATGGCCTCGTTGCCGCTGATGGCGTTGGCCGTGAGGGCGATGACGGGCACTGTCCGGGCATAGTCGTTGTCTAGTTCGTTCCTTATAATCCTTACCGCCTCTATGCCGTCCATGCCGGGCATCATGTGGTCCATAAAAATCGCGTTGTACCGGGGTTCCCCCCTGCGGACAAGGTCGATTGCCGCCCGCCCGTTTGTGACGCAGTCCACATTCATGCCGTAGGGCTTCATGATTCCCCGCGCGAGGTCGAGGTTCGTGGCCACGTCGTCAACCACCAGCACCCGCGCGTAGGGTATGTGCACCCGCACCAACTGCTTGTTTCTGTCCTGGCGGGTCATGATGTAGCGGAATTCTTTCAGGTTGTTGGCAAGATCCTTCCCGATAACGGCGTCGCTGATAAAACCCTGAAGAATCCGCACGCTGAAGGTGCTTCCCATGCCGAACTCGCTTTCCACGGAAATGCTGCCGTTCATCATCTCCACCATCCGCTTGGTAATGGCAAGCCCCAGGCCCGTCCCTTCAATATGGCGGTTGCTTTTTGCGTCAAGCTGGCTGTAATCGCCAAAGAGCTTGTCGATGTCCTCCTTCCGTATGCCCATGCCGGTATCGGAAACGCGGGCGCTCATCCATACGCCCGTATCGTCCCGCTCGCAGCGGACGCCCAGGGTTACGCTCCCTTCCTTGGTGTATTTAAACGCGTTGGAAAGGAGGTTGTTGAGTATCTGCTTTATCCTCAACTCGTCGCCGAAAAGCCGGGCAGGCAGGTTTTCGTCAATGTCCAGCCTGAAGACAATGGGCTTGCTGCCTATGCGCACAATATTGAGGACCACCGTATCGTTGAGCAGGCTGGGCATGTCGTAATTCACCGGAACCAGCTCGAACTTTCCCGATTCGATTTTTGAAATATCCAGAATATCGTTAATAAGCCCCAGCAGGGTCATGCCGGAACTGTAAATTTTTTCCAGGCTCTGCGACGTTTCGGATTTCTCCGCGCCCTCCTTTTCTTTTCCGAGTTCCAGTTCCGCGAAACCGATGATGGCGTTCAGGGGCGTGCGCATCTCGTGGCTCATGTTGGCAAGAAAATGGCTCTTCGCCTCCGAAGCGGATTTGGCCACCAAAGCCAGTTCCTCCATCTTTTCAAAGGGGTGGGCGATAAAACCGGCAACACAAAAGGCGATAAGCACGCCCAGGCCAAGGAATACCGCGCCGGAAATCAGAAAGGCGTCCGCCGCCCGGGCGAGGGGGCTTTCGGCGATGGGGCAGACCACTCCCAAAGACCAGCCGTCAGCGCCCTTGATGGGCCTGAAGGCGCAGATCCGGGGGACCCCGGCATAGTCGTATTCGCCTATCCCGGTTTCGCCTGTAGCCATGCGGGAAAACACCCCGGCTATGTTGCGGAATTCGTTCTCATTTTCCGCGTAATCTTCGATGAAGTTGCGGCGCCCGTAAACCAGCTGGGGCCTCATGTTGGCAATCATCACTCCCGTGTGATCGATGGCAAAAATATTCCCCGAATCCCATATTCTGAAATCGGACAGCACGTCGCTTATCACCATCCCCGGCAGGCTGGCCACCAGCGCCCCGCCGCCCTCCAGGGGCAGCCAGAACCGCATGATAAAATCCCCGTGGTTGTTGTATTGGGTGGTCGTCAAAACCGTCTCGCCCCGGAGCGCCCGCCGGGCGTTTTCGTTTTCGTGGATCCGGTAATCCGGCGGCTTGACGCCGTAGGACAGGATATTCCCTTCCCGGTCTATCAGCCCTATGTCCAAATACCCCTGGTCCAGCGCCTCCTGTAGCAGGATTTCCCGAACCGCCTGATCGTCCCGCCCCCGGCATTTCTCCGCGATGATCCGCATCTCGGCCCGCAAACGGCCGACCTTCTCCGCGACAAGCTGCTCGGCAATAACCGCTGACACGCTCATATCATTTTCAATCGTTTCGACAAGATTGCGACGGGTTAATGTCATTCCGGTAATCACGCTGGCCGCAGTCATCCCCGTGATTATCAGCGAAATGATAACTATAACTTTGATCCTAATTGATACCGACATTGCTTCCTCCTGCATACACTCACGGCAAATCCCCAAAAACCCGGGCGCCCTCCGGCGCAGCCGACATTTTCGGCGAACCGTCTTGAGCCTAAGATTAAGAGCATCCCGGAGAACGAAATACACCCAAAAAGTAAAAAAAGTAAATTTTCAAAATTTGCTTGGTAGCGCTGCGCGTCGCGGTTGCGCGGAATTTTTACCGTAACTCATTATATTATATGGAATTACGAAAAATTCCAGGGTGTGTATGGCGTGCCGCAGCAATTCCGATTTCAAAACGAAAATCACAAGAGCCTTTCCAAAAACCCATTTATAATTTCACTCCGATTCGGAATTTTGGCGCATTTGCGGCGTAAAACGCCGCAAACCGGGCTT
>JAISXE010000234.1 GCA_031270615.1 Spirochaetia bacterium | reverse complement strand
CAAAACCCGAGAAGCCCGTGGGGCGCAAGGGATTGCAGCGGAAATCCCGCAAGCCCCGCAGGGGCTGAGGAATTGCAGCGGAAAGCCCGGTTTTTGGCGCGGGAGCGCCAAAAAGGCGCACATATTTTCTTAACTTGTTGACAGTGCTTCTCCCCACCTAATTCCTTATTCCTAATTCTTTCAGTGGTACTGGTATGAGCTGCCGCCGATGAACTCCCGCAGCAGGGATTCGGGCGGGACGAGGCTTTCGTCGTTCCAGTCGGGGATTTGGGAGAACAGGCCGCTGATTCTTTCGGCGCGGGCAAGGGCGTCGCCCCGGTCGGGGTTGCCGGAAAGTTCCTGAATGAAGCCGGGGAAATACGGGGCCAGCCGCGCTTTGAGGAAAAGAAGCTCGTAGGGCATGAAGCTGTTGACGATGGCGCCGGCCAGGCGCAGGCGCGGGACGATGTAGCGAAGCTCCGAGCGGCGCACGAGATACCAGTGGAGCAGGGTCTGCCGGGGGCTGGCACCCCGGAACTGCATGTCGCGTACCATGCGGCGCATCATGCGCACGTCGGTCCAGCGGATAAAGGCGCCGCTTGAGTCTTTTATTTGGGCAAGGGTTTCGATGTAGATTTTATATTTCGCCTCGGCCGGGACCGATTCGCTTAACGGCTCGTACAGGCCGTGGAGGCTGTCCACGAGGAGGATGTCGCCGGGGCCAAGGCGCAGCTCCCCGGCAAGGCCGTCCCTGCGCCCGGTTTTGAAATTGTAGCTGGGGATGTCCACCGCGTCCCCGGCGATGAGCCTGCGCAGGTGCTCGTTCAAAAGGGCAAGATCGAGGGCCTGGGGGGTTTCAAAGTCGTAGTCCCCGAAGGGATCTTTGGGATGCGTGTGGCGGTCGAAAAAGTAGTTGTCCGCGTTGATGGGAACAAGGCGTTTGCCGCGCTCCTCCAGCGCCTGGGCGATTTTGATGGTGGTTGTGGTTTTTCCAGAGGAGGAGGGGCCCGCGATGATAAGCAGGCGCAGCGCCTCAAGATTTTCCAGAAGGCCGTCAAGCAGGGCCTGGATTTCGCGGGCGTAGAAGTCTTCGCAGGCCCGCGCGAGCTGCGGCAGGCGGCCTTCCCTCAGCGCCTCGCCGAGCCCGGCCAGGCTGTGGCAGCGGTTGTCCAGGGCCCAGGAGAGGGCCTCCCAGAGTTTGCGGTAGGGCACGTTTTCCGATGAGTAGGTAAGGCTTTCTTTTTTGCTGCGCCTGAGGCTGTGCTCGTAGCGGTACAGGATATAGGCTTTGGCGGTTTTCGCGTGCCCGCCTTCGATGAGCATTTTTTCCACCGTGTCCTGCACTTCCTCGACGCTGGGGACGCTGGGCGGGGATTCCCCGGCGGCCTGGTCGCGGCGGCGTTCAAGCTCCGCGACAACCCTGTCCGCGATGCGCCCGGCCAGTTCCTGGTCGCGGCCGCCCACGGCGACGGCGGCGCGCAGTATGGCAAAGGTGATTTTCCGGGGGTCGAAGGGGACAAGCCGCCCGTCGCGTTTGACGATGGTTTCGATCATGCGGTTCCGCTCATGGGGAAGCTCCCGTGCCTTATTCCGTCATAAAGCGCTTGCCGATATCGGGCCGGTACCACGCGCCTTTGAAACTGAGGTTTTTCACGCCCGCGTAGACGCGCTCGGCCGCCTCGTAAATATCTTTTCCCAAAGCGACAACCGTAAAACAGCGCCCCCCGTTTGTCAGCACGGTTCCATCCTTGCCGCGCAGCGTCGAGGCGTGAAAAATGTGGAGGTCCTTTTCGTCGGCCTTTTCCGCGAAACTGACGGGGATTCCTTTCTCATAGCTGCCCGGATAGCCCTTCGCGGCGATGACCACCCCCAGGGAGGTTTTTTCCGATACTTCCAGGGGAAAGGTATCAAGGTTTTGCGTGGCAATCGCGTCGCAGAGGTTCCCGAAATCGGAGTTTATGAGCGGCAGAAGCGCCTGGGTTTCGGGATCGCCGAAGCGGACGTTATATTCAAGGATTTTGGGGCCGCCCGGGGTAATCATGAGGCCGAAATAAAGAATGCCCCTGTACATGAGGTTTTCTTTTTTCAGGGCGGCGAAGGTCGGTTCGATGGTTTCGCTGCGGATCCTGGCCTGCAGCCGCGCGTCAAGCCCCGGCACCGGGCAAACGCTTCCCATGCCCCCGGTATTGGGGCCGGTATCGTTTTCGCCGGCTTTTTTAAAGTCGGCGCAGGGCGGCAGGAGGAGGTAATTCTTCCCATCGCAGACCGCGAAAACCGTGGCCTCGAAGCCTTCCAGGAATTCCTCGATAATGAGCGTGTCGTCTTCCAGAACCTTTTCGGCGAACTTCAGCATTTTGCCTTTGTTGTCCGATTCCAAAACGCCCTTGCCCGCCGCAAGCCCGCTTTTTTTCAAAACGATTTTTTCCCCGCTTGCCTTGATGTACCTGCCCGCGGCTTTCAGGTCGCTAAACTCCTGGTATTCCGCCGTGGGGATCGCGTTGCGCCGCATAAAGGCCTTCGCGAAAACTTTTGAGCCTTCAAGCCTGGCGGCTTCCCGGTGCGCGCCTATCACCGCTATGCCCGCGTCCCGCAGGACGTCAGCCACGCCCAGGGTCAAAGGCTCCTCGGGGCCGACAAAGACATGGGTTATGCCGTGTTTCCCCGCCGCGGCGAGAACGCTTTCCGGTTTCAGGGGATCGACATCCAACAGATTCGCGGCCAGCTCCCCGGTGCCGGCGTTGCCCGGCGCGGCGAACAAACCGCTTATGCGGGTACTTTGGGAGAACTTCCAAATCAGCGCGTGCTCCCGCGCGCCAGAACCCAATACAAGAACTTTCAAAACACGTCTCCTTTTTCTGTCTCCACGCGGCGGGGGTGAACGCCGCAGGGAAAACCGCTATCGTGCGCATCCAGAATCTCTATCATAACCCGCGGATACCAGTGGTGTTCAAGCTCATGGATGCGGCTTTCGATTTCATCGATGGTTTCCGCGCCGCTCCGCGTAAAGGACTGCTGCCGGATGGGGGGGCCGGAATCAAGCCCGTAATCCACATAGTGGATGGTGATGCCCAGTTCCCGGTCGCCGGAGCGGTAGCTTTCCTCGATGCCTTGGGTCCCCGGATACTTGGGCAGAAGGGCCGGATGGATGTTGACAATCCGCGAAGGATAGGCGTCTATAAGCCGGGGGCTTAAAAGCCGCATAAACCCGGCAAGGGCTATGTAATCCGCCCCGCGCGAAGCGAGGATGGCGAGCATCTCTTCCTCGGCATCCTCCCTGCGTTTGCCCTTGTAGGAAACGACGTACGAGGGCACGCCGAGCTTTTCCGCCCGCCTCAGGGCAAAAGCGTCTTTCCTGTCAACGACAAGGCAGACAAGGGCGTGCCGCGTAGGGGCAAGCGCCCCCGCCAGGGCCTCGAAATTGGTCCCGTTGCCGGAAGCAAAAACAGCAAGATTAGCCACGGACAAGCTCCCCGATGGGAAAAACGGCCATATCCGCGGACAGTGCCAGGAATTCCTTTTCCCGCGCCCTGGGAACAACCAGGGCAATGCCCACGCCCATATTGAAAACCCTGCGCATTTCCCCCTCCGCGACGCCCCCCCCCTCGGCTATACGCGAAAAAATCCGGGGAACCTGCCAGTCCCAGGTAAAACGCGGCGCGAGGCCCGCAGGCAAAACCCGCACAAGGTTTCCCGCCAAACCGCCGCCGGTAATGTGTGCCGCCGCGGCGATGGTCCCCGAAGCGGCCAGCCCCATCAGCTCGCGCACATAAATGCGCGTCGGCACAAGAAGCTCCCCCCAATCGCTCTCTGGCAGGGCCTTGCGCGCAAGGGAAAACCCGTTGGAGTGTATGCCCGCCGAAGGCATGGCGTACAGCGGGTCGCCCGCGCCCATGGCCCCGGGCCGGGGAAGCATGGCGTCTTTTTCGCCTATGCCCACGCAGAAACCCGCCAGGTCGAAGTCCCCGCCCTGGTACAGATCCGGCATCTCCGCCGTCTCGCCGCCCACCAGGACGCAGCCGGCCTCCTCGCAGCCCGCGACAATCCCCTTGATAATGTCGCGGAGGAATTCCTCGTCCAGCCTGCCCACGGCGATATAGTCAAGAAAGGACAGAGGCTGCACCCCGCAGACGGCAAGGTCGTTCACGTTCATGGCAACAAGGTCGATGCCGATGGTGTCGAATTTTTTGAATTTCCGCGCCACAAGGAGCTTCGTCCCCACGCCGTCGGTCGTCGACATAAGGAGGGGTTTTTTGTAGCGCGAAGGGTCAAACTCTATGCCGCCGGAGAACCCGCCGATAGCCGAACCGACAGCCTTCGATTTTATTGACGCGATAAACCGCGCGAACCTGTCGCCGCCCTCAATATCAACCCCGGCGGATGTGTAATCCATGAGCCACTCCTTGCACTATGTCTGACGGAAACAAAGTACCAGAAAAAAGAAAAAAAAGGAAGGGGCGGGGGCAGCAATTCCGATTTCAAATTATAATTTCACTCCGATTCGGAATTTTGGCGCATTTGCGGCGTAAAACGCCGCAAACCGGGCTTTTCGCTCCAATCTTTTGGCTAAAGCCAAAAGGATTTCCGCTGCAATCCCTTGCGC
>JAISXE010000124.1 GCA_031270615.1 Spirochaetia bacterium | reverse complement strand
TCCATCCCGCCCGCCCCGCTGTGCCTGCATCCGGTCCAGCCCATGCTTGAATACGACCAGTCCGCGCACCCCTTCCGGCAGGACCTTGTTTTCGGCGCGCTGGGGATGACGCCCGAAGGTTTCGTGCGGGTTCCCGAAAAGCCGGGCATCGGCGTCGAGGTGGATGAGAAGGTGCTGAGGCGCTACGATTCGTGATCTCGCGGGTTCGGGGCGGCGCTCCGCTCCGCTCCGTGGCCCTGTTCCCCCCCGAACCTCTTCTTCATCGCCGAGAAGAACTCCGCCGCTACCTTGTCGGCCTCTTCATTGTGGCACACGATCAAATCCGGCGGGATTTCTTCCAGAAAAGGGGAGGGCACCATGTCCCGCTCGCTGCCGAGCACCTTGCGTTTTTTGCACGCGGTGATGAACAGCTTTTTCCGCGCGCGGGTAATGGCAACGTAAAAAAGGCGGCGTTCCTCCTCGATGTTCTCCTCCGATTCCTCCAGCGCCCGGGCGTGCGGCACGATGCCGTCCTCCACCGCGGGAAGAAACACCGAGTCGAACTCCAGCCCCTTTGCCGCGTGGATCGTCATCAGGTTCACCTTCCCCCTGCCGCTGTCTTCCTCGTTCTCGCGCCCTGCCAGGCCTATCCGGTTCAGGTAGTTGTACAGGCCGGGATTCATGTTCTCCTCGTCCTTTTCCCACTCTTCGATGAACGAGGCGAAAAGCCCCACGTTTTTGTACCTCCATTGTGCCACCTTGTCGTTTTTCTGGTGCTCAAGGACAAGATAGCCCCAGTAGTTTGTTTCCCGCAGGAGGGATCTCAGCGCCTCCGCGATATGCCGCGGCCTCATGGCCGTGCTCCTGTGGGTTTCGATGAGGGCAAGGAAGGACTGAAGCTCCTCCCCCGTCTTCCCGCCCAAAGGGCTGTCCTGGGCGTGGACCAAATGGCCCAGCGCCGCGTACAGGGAGCAGTTTTTCGCCTTCGCCGCCGCGCCCAGGTGTTCCACGGTTTTTTTCCCGATTCCCCGGCGCGGCGTGTTGATAACGCGCAGGAAGCTCACGTCGTCCTGCGGATTCGCCATAAGGCGCAGGTACGCCACCATGTCCTTTATCTCCTGCCGCTGGAAAAAAGACTGCCCCCCCGAAACCCTGTACGGAATGTTTGCCGCCAGAAAAGCCTCCTCGAAATTCCCGAACAGCGAATTTGTGCGCAGGAGCACCCCGACATCCCCCAGCCTGACGCCGTCCTGGGACTGCAGCGTCTTGATCATGCGCGTGATAAACTCGCCCTCCTGCGCCTCGTTTTCCGGATAAAAAACCTCAACCGGCCTGCCGCCCGAGGAACCCGTCCACAGCTCTTTCCCCTTGCGGTTTTTGTTATGCAAAATGACCCCGTTAGCCGCCGCCAGAATCGTATCGGTGGAGCGGTAATTCTGTTCCAGCTTGATTTCCTTCCTTTCAGGATAATCCGTTTCAAACCTCAGGATGTTTTCGTAATTCGCGCCCCTCCAGGAGTAAATCGACTGGTCGTCGTCGCCCACCACGCAGACATTCCGCGAACCGTCGGCAAGCAGCTTCATGAAATCGTACTGGGCCATCGAAGTGTCCTGGAACTCGTCCACCATGATGTACTGGAAGCGCGCGCGGTATTCCCCAAGCACATCCGGGTGCTCGCGGAAAATCCTCACCGGCAGCACGATAAGATCGTCGAAATCCACGGCATTGTAAACCCGAAGATGCTCCCCGTATTCCCCGTACAGGGGCCGCAGCGCGCCGTTAGCCGCATCCCAGTCCCTGCGGCCCGTCTTGATCGCCGAAAAAAGCGCGAGGGTCCTCCCTAGGTCCAAAGCCTCCGGCTGCATCCTCATCTCCCGCACCGTGGCTTTCAGGAGCTGCTCCTGGTCCCTCTCGTCATAAATGCTGAAATTCTCCCGGTAGCCCAGCCGCTCGATAGTGTGCCGCAGCACCCGCACCCCGAAAGCGTGGAACGTCGAAACCGCAAGCCCCGCCAGCTTCCTGCCCGTCAGCGCCCTTACCCGCTCCTGCATCTCCCGCGCCGCCTTGTTCGTAAACGTCAGCGCCAGAATCGCGTTCTGCGCAATCCCCCGCCCCAGCATATAGGCGATCCTGTGCGTAATCACCCCCGTCTTCCCCGAACCCGCCCCAGCGATAATAAGAAGCGGCCCCTGCGTCGTCGCCACCGCCTCGCGCTGCCTTTCGTTTAATTCAAACATGGGGAGAACCCTACCGCATTCAGGCCGTATTGGCAAGCACGCAAAAAACCGCGAAAGGGGAGTGTGTGGAGAGTTTGGCGCGGCCCAGGGTTTTTTGGGGGATTACCACTGACCTCACGGAAAGCACAGACAAAAGAAAAGAATTTTTCCTGTGCCTCACCTCTTTTTCCCCTTCCCCCTGTCCGTAGCGTCAGCGGGGTCAGTGGTTCTCTTTATTTTTTTTATTTTTTTTTCACTTTTTTGCCCTTTTTTTTGCACTGTCAACAAGTTAAGAAAAAGATGTGCGCCTTTTTGGCGCTCCCGCGCCAAAAACCGGGCTTTCCGCT
>JAISXE010000200.1 GCA_031270615.1 Spirochaetia bacterium | reverse complement strand
GCGGCAGGGTTAAGGTTAGGCTTTCTTGTGAATTTTTACGCCTGTCCCAAAGCGGAAATAATTAGGGTTATCCGTTGATTTGGAAGGCATGGTCCATCAGCCCCTTTGGGGCTGGTAATTATAGGTATTCATTTGTATGCGCCGCACGCGGCGCTGAATTGCACCCCGTCCGCCCCGCCCGGTAAGTCCATCGGTTTGCGTAAAAAGGTTCGTGTCTGAAAGTGATCGGGGCTGGTCGCAATTTGCTTTAAGGCCGTACAGGCAGGCCGTGGGCGAAGCCCCGCGTTGGTAAAGCAGAACGGTCTGCCGCCCATGCAACCTGGGTATGGACCATGCCATAAAATCCAATTCCTTGCCAAACGAAGATACCTCGGAGCTTGCTCCGAGGTTCTTCATTCGTCCGTGTCCGTCGGCGAGGTCAGTGGTTGCTTTGAGATTTGGAATCGCTGCTGGAATACACGGAAGTGGTCGCGCTGAAAGCCCGCAGGGAAACCCGCAGACCAGATAGCAATCGTTTCCGGCCTTTCCCCCAGGGAGATGGCGAAACTGTGGCGGGCGGCGAAGCGTGTTCCGGCCCCGCGTTTTGCTGGCCCGATTTTTTGCCAGCCGCGCCATGAATTTAAACCGGGAAGTGCCGCGGCTTCATTGACACGTCCGCGGAAAAAAATTACTATGGCGGTATACGGTTTTTGATAAAAAAATTGAAGGAGGAATTGTGGCAAAAGAAGAAGCCATAGAAGTAGAAGGAATCGTCAAGGAATCCCTGCCCAACACCATGTTCCGCGTCGAACTGAAAAACGGCCATGTGATCCTGAGCCACCTTTCAGGGAAAATGCGCAAACACTACATCCGCATTGTTCCCGGCGACAAGGTAAAAGTCGCCCTGTCGCCCTACGACCTTTCGCGCGGGCGCATCATTTACCGCGAACGATAAGCGGAAAAACTCATCTGCGGTTCCAGAGTCTGTCGCGCCGCAGGAAAACCTGCGTGGCGCCCTCGCCGCCGTCCGAAGGGGGGGCAGCGCCGAAATCAACCACATGGGGGTTCTGCTCCAGTTCCGAGCGCACCAGGGTCGGCAAAACCGCGGCGCCCGGCGAATTGAGTCCCCTTCCGTGAATTACCAAAATTTTCCTCAAGCCCCCGCGCACGCTGTTCCTGACAAAATCCCGGAGGCGCCGCGCCGCATCCTCCCGCGTAAAACCGTGCAGGTCTATGCGGTCGGGAAACCTTCGCCTGACCCGTAGGGGTTTCGTCGTGTCGGTTTCGTCTTCCCGCTTTTGTTTTTCCAGCTCCGCGGCGGGCGGGGGGGGAAAAGCCGCAAGCCATCTTTCCATTGCCTCATTCGCACCAGAGTTTTTATGATCCGCCATTTTTAATCTCTCCTTCGGTACTGAACCACAGGGTGTCTTCCTCTATCCAACCCCGAATGCCGGAACCCGTGGAAACCAGCGCGAAGTTCCCCGAGCGGCTTTCAATATCAAGGGCGGTCCCTTCGGCAAGCCGTATCCATTCGGAGGCGCCGGGCAGGGGAATCTTCCGCATGGAAGCGCCGCCGCCCATGACCACGGCCCAGTCCCGCCCGCGCAGGGCGCTCTGCCAGGCGATGCCTCCTGCGGAAAACCCGGCGGCGGCAAGCAGAACCACCAGGCCCGCAAAAAGGCTGGTCCTCTTTTTCACAAACCAGGGAAGCGCGCAGGCCGCGCAGAGGAAAAGCGCGAACAGGGCGAAAAACGCATCGGGATGAACCGCCGGCACAGGCGCGGCGTGGGTGAGCGTTTTTTCGGCCTCCCCCAGCCTTTCTTTTATAAAAGATACCGAGGGATTGCGGAAGACGGCCCTGCGAAGCCAGAAAATACTCCCCGCCGCGTCCCCAAGCTCCGCGCGTACCAGGCCCAGATTAAAATAGATGCCGGGGCTGCGGGGCAGGGCCGCGAGCGCCTCGCGGAAACGTTTTTCCGCCTCGGCGTAGTTTTCGCTGTCGTAGGCCGCGGCGCCCTGGTCCACAAGGGCAAACCCCTCCTTCCGCGCGGAGGCGTCCGCAGCCCCAAGAAGGCCCAGGCACACCAGAACAAGCGCCAGGCCCTTTGCGGCGGGCTTTTTCCGTACAGCCCTGGCAAAGAAAAACCCGGCGGGAAGCAGCAGGGCGTACAGGTAAGGCTTCTCGTACAGGTCCCAGGGTTCGCAGGATTCCACGTCCCAGGAGCGCAGGATTTTCCGTTTTTCCGCTGCCGGGGCCTGTTCATCCTGCCGGGGCCGGACCTTTGCCCCGAGGCGTATCGCGGCGGAGGTTTCCACCGAGGCGCTTTCAGGGTCAAACCAGGAAAAGGCGGGAATTTCCAAGGAAAAGACTCCCGCCTTCTGGGGCGAAAGGCGAAAAACCCATTCTATCCAGCCCCGGTAGCCCCCCTCGAAGGCGGCAAGCTCCGAGGCCGTTTCCTGCCCCGTTATCAGAATATCGTCGAACCTCACCGGCGGGGCTTGCAGGTAGTTGAGGTTTCCCTCTCCCTCCACGCGGAAGAAAAGATTCAGGCTTTCGCCCAAAAGAATCTCCTCCGCGTCCGTCCTGCCGCTTACCGTGAAACGGCCCACGGCACCGGTCAGTTTCACCTCCCCGGGAAGACGCCGCACCGTTACCGTCCGGGGAACGCTGTCCACCGCAAGGCCCTGGGCCGTGACGCGGGCGGAGGGCAGGCTCAGGCGGCCCGCAGACGAGGGTGTCAGCATCCAGGAGGATACCGTCATGCGGTACAATTCCCGTCCCCCCGCGCTCAGGGAGGAGATTCCGCCAAGCCCCCCCGCTTCCTCAAAAAGGGCAGCGGCGGGCTTGGAAACGGATACGGTTTCGGGAACCGTTATTGCCTCAAGGCCGCTCATTTCCAGAAGGGCCGCCACGCTTTGCCCCTCGTAGACTTCCTCGGCGGGAAGCCGCCACTCAAGCCCAAAGGGCACAACGGAGTCCCGCGCGCGCGAAATCTCAAGGATCATGGGGGCGGTAAAAAAATCGCGGTTTCGGATGCCGTAGGGCAAAGGCCCCAGAAGGCTCCTTCCCGGCCGGAGGGCGCGGAAGGTGTAGCGCACCAGGGTGCAGGGCCGGGAAACCCCGCTTTCCGGATCGGCGGAAAGAAAGGCGGACACGCTGGGCCCGGCCACAAGCCGCGCAAAGGCGGAAAAACCCTCGCCGCCGTCCGGGCGCAGCTCCTGAGGAGAGGCGTGCGGAACAAGAAAACTCACGGTAAAGTCCTGCCCCTCGCGGGGCCGAGGCGGCTGGACAAGCAAGGCCGGTTCTTCCTGGGCAAAAGCCGGAAAGCGCGCGCAGAAGCCCAGCAAAAAAAGCCGCAGCACGATTTTTTTCATATTCCGCCCCCGCCTACCAGTCGTCCCGGTCCGGCTGGCTTATTTCGTCCGAAGCCTTCCATTTTGTTCCTTCCCTGCGTTTCACATAATCGAGAATCCTGCCCGTGTCCTCTCCCGCCGGGGGGGGGCCGCCCGTCCCCGGGGTCTGGCTTCCCCCGCCGGAATTCATTTTGCGCAAGGACAGCTCAAGGTTGATCTTCGCGTCCACGGCGGAGGGCTCCAGGCGCAGGGCGTGCTTGAACTCTTCGTAGGCCTCCCGGTATTTGCCCATTTCGTAATAGAGGCTGCCCTTATTGTAGGCCAGGTGGAACTGGAGGCGCGGGTCCGTGGTTTCCGCCGCCCTGTCCCAGATGGCAGCCGCCGCCTCCACCTCGCCCAGGGAGTGGTAGGCGTTGCCGAGGTTATACTCCACCCAGGGGGTGTGCTTGCCCGATTCCAATGCCCGCATGTAGGAGACAATCGCTTCCTGGTACTGCCCGCGCCCGTAGTGGTACTGCCCCTGGATGACATCCAGATACACATTCCGTATTTCGCAGCCGGAAAGACAAACGATAAAAAGCACAATGAAAGCCCCTGGGGCGCAAAGGATTGGAGGGGCGCGAAGCGGCCGCGCAAGCGGCGGAACCCCCGGAAAGCCTGGTTTTTTGCATGCCCCGGCAAACGCACGCGAAAGCGTGTCTGTGAACAATGCTTCCGGGCACGAGGCCCTAGAAGACCTTGGCGTATACATAGGCTCATGGCCGAGGAAAAAATGCGCATAACGATTCCAAAACCCGCTTACTTTTTTTTCCATTTGACGCTCCTTGCCAGGATCGATGCGCATAACAGGAAAAAGCCCGCGAGGAGGAAACTCCTGTAGCGGTGGACCGGCGCGAGGCGGAAGCCCATTTTGCCGTGGGATTCCGCAAAACCTCGGAGCCTGTCCGTCAGGCGGCTTATCAGGCCCGGCTCGCGGAACGAGAAATACTCGCCGCCCGAAACGCGGGCTATCGCTTCCAGGGCCTCCTGGTTCTGCCGCGTGACCACGGGCCTGCCCCCGGGGCCGGCCAAAAGATTTCCGCCGGGCAGGCGTATCACCGAGCCCCCCGCGCCGCCGATGCCTACGGCAAAGACGGGAATGCCCAGGGCCGCCGCTTTCCGGGCAGACTCGCCGCTTGAGTTTTCCAGGGACTCGCCGTCCGACAGAAGCACGATGGCCCGGTGGCTCGCGGTGCCGGGGGGAAAGGCGGCCAGCGCCGTTTCCAGGCCCGACTCCACGCTCGTGCCGGGGGCGTTCACCGCCGGGGGGCCTGCGTCCAGGAAAAACGCTTCGAGTGTTTCCCGGTCTTCCGTCATGGGCACGGCAAGGACGGCCCCGCCTTTGAATGCCGCCACGGCGAAGCGCGAGCCGCCAAGCCCCTGTATGAGGCCCAGGGCAATGTCGCAGGCGGTTTTCAGGCGGGTGGGCGGGGAGTCCTCCGCAAGCATGCTGCGCGACACGTCAAGGGCCAGCGCCACCTCAAGGCCGCTCCTGTCCTCCGTCTGCGGCGCGGTGCCCCAGGAAATGTCGGCAAGGGCCAGGACGGAGAAAACCAGGAAGGCGCAGAAAAAAACCGTATGCAGAAAAACCCGGGCAAAGAAGCGGCCTGAATCCCCGTCCTCCGGCCCCTCCCCTCCGGCAAGGCGGCGGCGGAAGGTCTTTGCCCCCAGGTAGTTCCGCAGCGCCGCGTACACGACGGGAACAAGGAGAAGGAGAAAAAAGAGGCCCAGTGGGTTTTCCAGTTTCACGGCACCTCCCGCAGAAAAAAAACGCGCAGGAGAAAATCCGCGGCAAGCAGGATGATCGCCGCCATGATAAACCATGCGTGGACGGCCCGCGTGGTAACCTGGATGCGCACCCGGCGCTCCACTGTTTCGAGGGAATCAATGGCGCTGAAAACCGCGTTCAGCGTCCCCTGGTTCCCCGCGAAAAAATAACTGCCGCCGGATTTTTCCGCCACGGTTTTCAGCACCTCCTCGTCAAAACCGCCCTCGATGCTTCCCCGCAGGATCTTCCCGCTCTTCAGATCGCGCAGCTCTATGGGGACCTCCCCCCTGCCGCCGATGCCGATAACGTAGATCCTCGCCCCAAGCCCCGCGGCTATGCGCGCGGCGGTATCGGGGGGGATTTCCCCCGCGTTGTTTTTGCCGTCGGTAAGAAGGATGATGACTTTTTCCGGCGCGGTGCTGGATTTCAAATGCAGGGCCGCCACCGCGATGCCCATGCCGATTGCCGTTCCGTCGCCCAGGGCCATGACCTGCAGTTTGTCCAGCTCCGACAAAAGATACTGGTAATCGAGGGTCGGCGGCACATGCAGGGCGGCCTCGTAGCCGAAACCCACAAGGCCGATGGGGTCGTTTTCCCTGCCCCGGATAAAACGCCGGATGGTTTCGCGGGCGGTTTCAAAACGGTCCTTTGGCTGGAAGTCCTGGGCCGCCATGCTGGGCGATTCGTCCAGGACAATCATCATGTCGATGCCCTTGTTCAGGAAAACCCTTTCGCGGGAACTCAGGCCCGGCCCCGCGAGGGCGACAATGAGGAGCGCGCACCCTGTCCAGAAGGCGCTGTGGCAGAAAAGCAGGAGTATCCGCAGCGCCCGTAAAGATGCGGAAAAGCCCCTCTGCCTCCACAGGTCAAAAGGAAAACCGATCAGGTTTCCCCTGCCCCGGCGCAGGTGCCGCAGCCAGATGCCCGGGGGTATCAGGAAGCAAAGCACAAGGTACAGGGGCGCTTCAAAGGTCAGCATGGCGGGGGTCCTTTTTCGCTGCCGATTTTGAGTTTTCCAGCCGCCACAGAATCGCGGAGGCAAGGCCCAGATCCTGAAGCCGTTTTTCCCGGGAGCATTCCCTCCCGCCGAATTTCACCTCGTCCCCGAAACGGAAAATATCCAGAAACCCGCGCCCGTCCCGGCTGTCCTCAAAGCTCGCGCGAAAAACCGCTTCAAGCTCGCGCGTCGTGAAGGCCAGGCAGTTTGCCCGGACGTGGCGGTTCATGTAGCGTTTCAGCGCGTCCAGAAAGGAAATATAAAACTGCCGCGAATCCGCCTCCCCGGCCCGGCCCCGCAAAAGGGCCAGGTCTTTTTTCAGTTTCCGGTAAGGCCGCCGCTGCCGGTAATACGCGATGACCTTGTTCAGCCAGGGCCGCAGCCAGACAAAGCCGGCAAGCCCCGCCAGGGGCAGGACGATAAGGAGTCCCGCGGCAAGCGCGATGATAAGCCGCGTCGAAGGCAGAAGCAGATTCCCGTGGGGCGGCGCGGGTTCCTGTGGTGCCCCCTCCGTCAGGGACCGCACCGAAACGTTTAAACCCTGGAGCACCACGTCCCCGCAGACAAGATTGGGGACGGTCTTGTCCCCGGTCTGGTACGCGGTAAAAAAAATATGAATCTCGATAAATCCGTCCCTCGGCACGATAGAGGCCTCGTGGAATTCCCCCCATTCAACCCTGGGGAATTGCTTCGGCGCCAGGACCTGCGCGCCGGAAGATGCCCGCACCACGGCCCGCAGCTCCACCCGGTCGCCCACATAGTAGGCGGGCGGAATAAACTGGATGCCCTCCACGGTGTAGCGGCCGTCGGCCCCGGAAAAGGGCGCGGGGGAGAAGGCGCACAGAAACAAAAAAAGCGCGCGGCGCAAAAAGCGGCGCCGGCGGCGGCCAAACAGATCTGCGGGCTTCACGCTTTACCGCCCCCTTTTTTTGCCGCGGTGTTTGAAAAACTGGGTCAGCTTGTCCCCGGGATCTTCGAGCGTCGATATTTCCACCGTGGAAATTCCCAGCCTGCCGCAGTCGCGGAGCCACTGCCGCCTCTGCGCCTGCCGGAAATCCGCGTACTCCTGCCGGAATTTCCCCGACATTCCGGCGCTCAGGATTACCCTGCGGGTTTCCGGGTCTTCAAGGTAGGCAAGCCCCGCCTCGGGAAACTCCTCGTCCGCAGGAGAGAATATCCGCAGCGCGATGACGTCGTGCTTGCGCCCCAGAATCAGAAGCTCCCGCTGGTAAGCGCCGGTTTTGAAATCCGACAGAATAAACACGATCCCCCGCCTTTTCAGGGCCTCCCCCGAAGCGCGGAGCGCCAGCCCCAGGTCGGAACCCCTGCCCGAAGGCCTGAAATGCAGCATGTCGCCGATAAGGCGCATGGCGTGCGTCTTGCCCTTGCGGGGCGGAATCCACTTTTCTATCCTGTCCGTGAAAAAAACGGCCCCGACCCTGTCGGAGTTTTGAATCGCCGCGAAACTCAAAAGCGACACCACAAGCGTCGCCGCGCTCCGGCGGCTGTTCCCGAAAACCGAAGCGGACAGATCCGCCACCAGGAACAGGGTTATCTCCCGCTCCTCCCGGAAGGTCTTGGTAAAAGCCCCGCCCAGGCGGGAACTCACGTTCCAGTCGATAAGGCGGGCATCGTCGCCCTGCACATACTCGCGCACCTCGTCGAACTCAATCCCCTGCCCCTTGAACACCGAGCGGTAATTCCCCGCCAGGATGCCCTCAACGAGTTTTGTCGAAACTATTTGCAGCCCCCGGAGGCGGGACCTTCCTGTTTCGGGATTCACGGCACGCTGACCGCCCCGAGAAGGTTTTTGATAACATCGTCGGCGCGCAGCTCATCGGATTCCGCCTCGTAGGACAGCACAATCCTGTGCCGCAAAACAGCGGGGGCAACGGCCTTCACGTCCTCCGGCATGACATAGGCCCTGCCCTCAAAAAAAGCCTGCACCTTCGCGCAGCGGTACAGGTAGATCGCCGCACGGGGAGAAGCGCCGAACTCGATGTAGCGCGAATAGGAATTATGCCCCCGCTGCTTCTCCCGCGAGGCCGACACCAGCGAAACAATGTAAAGCTCTATGCGCTCATCCACGCCGATGTTCCCTATGACATCCTGCAGCCTGCGGATATCGCCAGGAAAAAGCGCCCGCGAAACAGCCCCCAGGTTTCCCCTGCCCGCCCTGCGCAGGATTTCCAGTTCCTCCTCCACAAGCGGGTACCTTACCAGCACTTTGAGAATAAAGCGGTCCAGTTGGGCCTCCGGCAGCGGATACGTCCCCTCATGCTCGATGGGGTTCTGCGTCGCCAAAACAAAAAACGGATCCGGCAGGGGGTAGGTATTGTCCCCGATTGTCACCTGCTTCTCTTCCATTGCCTCCAGAAGCGCGCTCTGCACCTTCGCCGGGGCGCGGTTTATCTCGTCGGCAAGGACGATATTGGAAAAAACCGGCCCCTTGCGAGGAACAAATTCCCCCGTCTGCTGCCGGTACACCAGCGTGCCCGTAAGATCCGCGGGCAGCAGGTCCGGCGTAAACTGGATACGCTTGAAACTCGCGTCAATGGCCTGGGCCAGGCTTTTCACCGCCAGGGTCTTCGCCAGGCCCGGAACCCCCTCAAGAAGCACATGCCCCCCCGCGAGGATACCCATAAAAAGCCCGTCAATCATATCCCTTTGGCCGACTATGGCCGCCGAAATGTTTTCCCTCGCCTGGCTGTAAAGCCCCCGGGCGGAGCCCAGCTCTTCCTGCAACTGCTGTATATCCATATAGCACCCTCTCCAAAACCGGCCCCCCGGCCTTCCTCAGCTCCTGTAGTCGGCGTTTTCCGTAACATACTCGCGCGACAAATCCGACCCATACACAACGGCCTCCGCCCCGCCGCCGCCCAAATCGACATCAATCTCCACGCAGCCCCGGTGGGGCGGATAAGTCTTCCTCGCGGGATCCATAGCCGCCTGCCTCAAATAATCCGACAGTTTTTTCTCCTTTGCCTCGTCAAGCTCAAAAGCCCCGCCCCGGAAAATCAGCTCCGATCCAAGGCGTATCCTCACCGCCGAAGCCTCAAAGTCCAGCCCGGAATTCCCCGCGAAATCCCCCAAAGCCGAAACAATGCGCCCCACATTCGGATCGTTCCCATACACCGCGCTCTTCACCAGCGGCGAATTAATAACAGCCTTCCCGAAATCCCGCGCCGCCCCGAAACCCGAAGCCCCCGAAACCCGCACGCGGATAACATGCGCCGTGCCCTCCCCGCCGCGGACAATATCCTGCGCCAGGCCCGCGCAAACCCCCTCAAGCGCCGCCTCGAATTCCCCCGCCCCAGGCGCGGGCCGCGCGCCCGAGCTGAACAGCAGAACCGTATCGCTCGTACTCTGGTCGGAATCAACCGAAATGCAATTAAACGTCCTCTCGCACACGCGCGCAAGACAGTCCTGCATCACAGTCCGGGGAACCGCAAGATCCGTCATCAGAAAAACCAGCATAGTCGCGAGATTCGGCTCGATCATCCCCGCGCCCTTGGCAAAGCCCGTCAAAAGCCCGCCGCCGACAACCGCCGAAAGCGCCTTCGGATAAGCGTCAGTCGTCATAATCGCCCGCGCCGCGTCCGCGCAGGACCCCCCGTGCAGGTTCCCCACCAGCGCGGGAAGCGCCGCCCTCATCTCCGCCACCGGCAGGCCCCAGCCGATAATACCCGTCGAAGCAGGAAAAAACTCCCCCCCCGGCGCGCCAAGCTCCGCGCCCAAGGCCCCAAGAACATCCTCCGCGTCCCGCAGCCCCCCCGGCGCGCAGACATTGGAAACCTTGTTATTCACAAGCACCCCCCGCACCTGCCCCGCGCTCCTCAACCTCTCCCGCCCAATAAGAACCGGCACCCCCGGAAAACGATTCCTCGTAAAAAGACCCGCGAAATCCCGCGTAGGCCTGTCAAGAAGAACAAGCGCAAGCCGCATCGCCAAAGGCTTCTCGACCCGCCTCTCCCTCGGCCAAAACCCAATCTCCCCCGTGCTTACCCGGAAACCCTCCGGCAGCCTGGCAACGGACTCAAGATACGCCAAATACTCTTCTTCCGACAAAAAACCCCTCATCCCGCAACGCTCCTTCTGTTTCGCCGTAACAGCCCTTTCCGAAACTGTAGCACAAAACGGCAAACGAAGGAAGAAGGCGAAGCGCGAGAACCGAAGAAGAGTTTGGGCGCCTTTTGCGGCTCGGCCATTAGCCTATGTATACGCCAAAGGCTTTTTAGGGCCTCTTGCCCGGAAGCCTTGTTATGACAAACACGCTTTCGCGTGTGTTTGCCGGGGCATGCCGCAAAACCGGGCTTTGCGGGGCTGCGCTATCGCTCCGGCCCTGCGGGCGCGCTTCGCGCCCCCTCCAATCCCTGGCGCGGCCTGTATTGCGGACAGCGCTTTTCTATGGGCTTTCGCCATGCCGCCCGCAAGATAAACACGCTTTCGCGTGCCGCATAACGGCCAGGAAACCGCGCGCGAAGCGCGTCCCTTAATTATGGCCTGCGGCCCTGCGGGCGCGCTTCGCGCCCCCTCCAATCGCCCTGCTGCCTGTATTG
Source organism: Spirochaetia bacterium (assembly GCA_031270615.1). Classification (GTDB taxonomy): domain Bacteria; phylum Spirochaetota; class Spirochaetia; order DTKZ01; family DTKZ01; genus JAISAF01. Next base: position 63 of record JAISXE010000200.1, on the reverse strand, counting down.
CGGACAGCGCTTTTCTATGGGCTCTCGCCATGCCGCCCGCGAGATAAACACGCTTCCGCGTGC
>JAISXE010000155.1 GCA_031270615.1 Spirochaetia bacterium | reverse complement strand
GGGGCGCAAAGGATTGCAGCGGAAATCCTTTTTGCCGCCCGGCGGCAAAAAGATTGAAGCGGAAAGCCTGGTTTTTGGCGCTCCAGCGCCAAAAATGCGCACATATTTTCTTAACTTGTTGACAGTGCTACACGTCCCCCAGGCTGAAATCCCCCTGGATTTTGAAGTGGGCGCCGTCCCGCCGGACAGTGAGCTGCCGCTCGGGAAAGTAAAGGGGCAGAAGCTGCCGCACCTTCTCCACGGCCTTGTGATAGATTTCCCGGCGCACGCCCTCCTCGACTTTTTCCAGCGTTGACATGGTAACATCGATAAGGTAGCCGCGGCCCAACTGCGATCCGTAACCGGCCGTGAAATCCGCGCCGATGTTGAAAAGCCCGTCCGCCTGGGGGTTGGCCGTCCCGCCCCGCTGCGGCCGCGCCGGATGCAGGGGATAGCTCGCCCCGTAGGCGTCCTCGATACAGGCGTCCACCTCGTCAAACATTTTTTTCAGACGGTCGTTGAATTCGATTGTCTTCGGATGCCACACGGCCCACCCCGCTACCACATAAAAAGATTAACCACTGACGGCGCTGACAGGACGGACAGGACGGAGAAAAAACCAACAACTGGCCGTCCGGACAGGTTTTTTTTGCCCGCTCTCCTGTCGGCCCCCCGTCCGTGCTGTCCGCGGCCAAATTCCGTCTTTGCTGCCGGATAACGGCGCTATACGTCAAGCCGGACAAGGACCGGGCAGTGGTCGGAACCCAGCACGTTTTTCAGGATTTCGGCGCCCGTGACTTTTGGCGCGAACGCCCCGTTGACGCAGTGGTAATCGATGCGCCACCCGACATCGTTGGCGCGGGCGTTGGCGCGGTAACTCCACCAGGAGTAGTGGCCCGGGCCGGGGGTGAACATGCGAAACGTGTCCACAAAACCCGCGGAGAGGAACTTGCCCATCCACTCGCGCTCTTCCGGCAGATAGCCCGCGCTCTGCTCGTTCTGCTTCGGCCGCGCGAGGTCTATTTCCGTGTGGGCGATATTGTAGTCGCCGCAAATGACAAGGTTCTTTCCCTTTTTGACAAGCCCCTTCGCGAAAGCAAGCAGGCTGTCGCAGAAATCCAGCTTGTAACCAAGGCGCGCGCCCGCCTCCCGGCTGTTGGGGAAGTAGGCGTTCACCACCGTGAAGGCGGGATACTCCAGAACCTGCACGCGGCCCTCGTCGTCAAAACGCGGTATGCCCAGCCCCGATACCGAAAGGGGCTTTTCCCGGCAGTACGCGCCGACGCCCGAATAGCCTTTCTTGACGGCGCTGTGCCAGAAGCTGGCATACCCCCGGGGGCCGGAAAGCTCCGGCGTAAGCTGCTCGGGCTGAATCTTCGTTTCCTGCACGCACACGATGTCCGCGCCGCAGCCTTCAAGCCAGGCCAGGAAGCCCTTGCGCTGCGCGGAACGTATCCCGTTCACGTTCCAGGAAATGACGCCCCTCATACGTTTATGAACCGGCCGTATGCGTAGATCTTGTCGCTCAGGCGCGCGGCAAGATAGGGGCTTCCCCGCTTCAAGGTCTCAAGAATCACCTTCGCCTCTTCCCGGTATGCCTTGCGCTTGTCCTGCTCCCAGTGATCCGGCGGCGCGTTCATGTTCCATATCCGGTCGGCAAGCTTCACCATCCAGATTTCCTTTTTCTGCATGGCGATTTTCTTCAGATGCTCCGAAATGGGCTCCTCCTCCTGATGCGTCAGAGCCAAAACGCCCTCGGCCACCTCCTGCCCGAAACGGTCGGACAGAATATGCAGCGTTATGGGCGTGTCCTCCATCGTGTCATGCAGAAGCGCGCACTGCATAATAAGGTTTGAATCCGCGGGCTCAATCGAGGCGGCCCTCAGCGCCTCCATGCACACCCCGATAAGGTGTACGACATAGGAATAGTTCTGCCCCGGGACAAACTGCCCCTCATGGGCGGCGGCGGCAAAATGCAAAGTCTCATGAAACAAATCGGGATCCCACATATTTTATCCTTCTTTTTCTATCCTTCTTTCCGTGCTTTCAGTACGTCCACTGCTTTCAATACCAAAAAGAGCGCAATAACGCAATACCCGGTAATGACTATAACTATCGGCATAACGAAACAAAAAAGTGAACCGTCACTTCCGCTCCAGCCCCCGTATATAGGCCGCCCACTGCAAATCCATCCCCTTGATATGGAAAGTCAGCCAGTCCCCGACCATATTCTGAATCCAGCCAGCCACCTTTTCGGCGCTTCTGAGCTTCTCCGCATTGAGATCCAGATCCCGCACGCTCCCCTTGAAAGTCTCATGCACCTTCCTGTGCCGCGCGAAATCCGGGAAATTGCACTGCCTCATAACCTCCTCCTCGTCGGCGAAGTGCCTGGTGGTATAGTCGCTCAAAAAAACCAAAGCCTTTTTCACCTCGGTCTCCGGCTTTTTCAGCCGCACCGCGTCCAAAAGATCGTTCAGCGCGCTGAAAAGCTGCTTGTGCTGCTCGTCCACCTTCGCGTGGTTGGTGGCGAAACTCGCATCCCACACATAGCGCAGGGGCGCGCCTTTCGCCGCCTGCGCCTTCGGCGCGGGCGCGGGCGCGGATCCCGGGCCGGATTCGCTTTTCGTCCTTTGAAGCTCGGACACAAGGGACAAAAGCCCCTGCGAATTCTCAAGCAGCGCCTGGAGGTCCTCCGCCATCCGCGTGCTCAACGCCCCGTTGTTTTCGGCAATCCCGTTTATCTCGTTCACCAGCGCCGTCACCTCGCCGCTGGCCGAAGACTGCGCCACCACCGCGTGGGCGATGGACTCAACCTGGTGCATGCAGTCCGTCACCGTCTCCTGCGCCTCGCCCAGGGACACCACCGTCTTGTCCGCCATCTCGGCCACCCGGGAAATGGAACCCGCCGTCGTGTTGATACTCGAAATATTCAGCTTCGTCAGCCCCTGCACGTTCTGGATGCTCGCGTCAACCTCCTCCGCCGCGCTCTTGGTCTTTTCCGCCAGGCTGCGAACCTCCGCCGCGACCACCGCGAAACCCCTGCCCGAATCCCCCGCGTGCGCGGCCTCGATGGACGCGTTAATCGCCAGCAGGTTTATCTGCGCCGCGATATTGGAAATAACCTGGATAATATCGCCAATGGCCTTTGACTGGTCCTCCAGCTTCCCCGTATTGCGCGTAAGCTCCTCCGCGAGCTTCTGCATCGCGCCGATAGCCTCGCCGGAAGCCCGCATCAAATCCACGCCCATCCCCACCTTCTCGTTGGAAATGCGGGAACTCTGCGCCGCCGTCTCCGCGCTCCGGGAAACCGAAAGAATACCCGCGCTCAGGCGCTCCATCGAAGTCAGAACCCCCTTCAAGCGCCCTGACTGCTCATTCCCCCCGTTTCTCACGCCCGCCGAATTGCCGGAAATACTCTGTATCTGTTCCCCCATCTCCCGCGCCGAAGCCCCCACGCGCGCGGCAATATCCAGCACCGTCTGCGTCATCCTCTGCGTCTCCTCCGCCCTCGCAAAAACCTCGGCCTCCTTTGCCTGCACCGAGGAAAAACTCTGCTTCAGGCTCTGCGCCATCTCCACCAAAGCCCCCTGCAGTTGGGCAATCTCGTCGCTGCCCTCCGCGCTGATAGCCACATTCAAATCCCCGCAGGCAAGCCTCTCCGCCGCGTGTATCGTCTCCCGCAGCGGTTTCCTGACAGAACGCACGAAAAACACGCAAAACGGCCCCACCACCACGAAAAGCATAGCCCCCACAACCGCGCCGATGGCAGCCATAAAACCCTTCAGTTTGGCATCCGTCTCCCGGCCTATCCGCGCCTGGTGGGCCTCGATATTATCGACATAGATACCCGTGGAAATCCAAATATCCGTCCCCGGAATATACTGCACATACGCCAGCTTAGGCGCGTCCTGCATATTGCCCCCCGGCCCCGGCTTGGGAAACGTAAACGAAACAAACCCCCCGCCCTTTTGCGCATTCGCGTACAAGTCCCGCACATAGTAAACCCCGTTCTTGTCCGCCGTGGCCCCCAGGTCCTCGCCCTCGCGCTGGGGCAGCGTCGGATGCATGAAAATCACCGTGCCGATATATGTGTAATAATACCCCGACTCGTCCTCCTCGAAACGGTAGCCCTTGATATACGAACTAATAATATCGTGCTGCGCCTGCCTGTCCCCGACCCCCTCAAGCGCCCTGCCCAGCGCGACCGCCATAGTCTCCGTCCCCAGGCGGATTTTCTCCTTCTGCCCCTCCAGCATCACCACCCGGGTATCGGCAAGCCCGTCGTTTTTGACACTGTCCGCAACAAAAAAAACCATACACGAAAGAGCAACAACCAGAAGAATAAAAACAAAAACAAGAACCACAATCCTGACATTGATTGAGATATTCCGCAACATGGCGACTCCTTTGCTAGCAAGCGTCTTCCACAAAATTAAACGCCAAAATCGGAAAAAGAACAAGAGGAAGAGCCGGGTGGGGGGAGTGAAGCGTCAAGAGAAGAGGATGGGCGCCTTTTGGCGCCTTGCGCCAAAACCGGGCTTTCCGCTGCAATCTTTTTTGCCGCCCGGCGGCAAAAAAGGATTTCCGCTTCAATCCCTGGCGCGGCCCCTCCAATCGCCCTGCTGCCTGTATTTCCCACAGCGCCTTTCTATGGGCTCTCGCCGTGTTGTTTGCAAGCTAAACACGCTCCCGCGTGCCGCATAGCGGCGTCTGGCGCGGCCCAGGGGCTGGCAAAATGATATTTCAACCGCTGGCCACGCGCCTG
>JAISXE010000110.1 GCA_031270615.1 Spirochaetia bacterium | reverse complement strand
CGCAGCGATCTGGTGCAGGTGAAGCCTGAGGACCTTATCCCCACGGAAACGACCAGAAGCTCCGGCGCGGCGCCCCGGCCCCCTTCCGCCAGGGGCGAGCGTCCCGGCGCAGGGCAGGAGGAAAAACTCGCGGCCTATAAAACCGCCCGCGCGCGCGGCTATGAGGGCGACCCCTGTCCCGCCTGCGGGCACTCGACCCTGGTACGCAGCGGGACCTGCCTGAAATGCGAAACCTGCGGCTCGACCACGGGCTGCTCCTGAACCACACCTCGGAAGCAGGCTCCGGGGTGTCTTCGTTTGGCGGGGAATTGGATTTTAAGGTTGTCGGACAAGCCCAATGTGTGGTAACATCCTGTAGGAGGCCGGGGTGGGCGAGGATATCCGCTGGAAGCAGCGTCTTCAGAATTACCAAAAAGCGCTTGCGGTTTTGGGGGAAGCCGTCTGCCTGGCCGCGTCCCGCGAATTGAGCAACCTTGAAAAACAGGGATTGATACAGGCGTTTGAGTTTAGCTTTGAGCTTGCCTGGAATTTGATGAAGGATTATCTTGAAGCCCAGGGGATCACCGGCATCATCGGCAGTAAAGGCGCCGTGCGGCAGGCTTTCAGCGCGGGGCTTATAGCGGAGGGCCAGGTCTGGATGGACATGATCAGGGACCGCACTATTTCATCGCATTCCTACGACGAAGATACCGCCAGGGATTTGTCGGCCGCGATACGGGATGTTTATCATGGGCAGCTACGCGACTTCGCGCGGCAAATGGAAAGCCGGGAGGAATAATGCAGTACGGCTTGTCCGACAGAAGCCTGGCAACCCTGGCTTCGATTTTCGGGAAATATCCCGGCCTCAGGCAGGCCATCCTCTACGGCAGCCGTGCCAAAGGGACTTACCGCAGCGGTTCCGATATCGACCTCGCCCTTAAAACAGACGACACGTTTACCCGTGGGGATTTGCTGCGCATCGCGGGAGACTTCGAGGATTCGGATCTGCCCTATTGCGTTGACGTCTGCCTTTACAGCAAGCTCTCAAACCCGGACCTGCGCGCCCATATCGACAGGGCGGGGAAACTTCTGTACCCTGTTCAGCCGCAGAAAAAAACCGCTCGCGTATGTCCCGCCTGAACCACGGGAATATCTAAGGGGGAAAGCCTTCCCCCTGCCGCGCACACGGTTGCGCGGCCCCCCCTTCGCCGGGGGCCAGCCCCCGGAACCCCCGGTTCCCGCCTTCACGCCGCTCCTGGTGTTTCATCCGCTTTTGCCCAGGATGCTCTCCCCGGCGAGGCGCACCGCGTCCTCCACGCGCTCGTACATCATGAAGGTTTTTATGCCCTGCTTTTCCAGCGCCATGCGCGGCGGCGCGCCGATACGCAGGGAAATAACGCCCGCGCAGCCGCCTATCGCCTTGATGATGAGCGCGATTTTGCCCGAATCCTCGCGCGCCTCCGGCGCGCAGTATTGTGGCACGGGGCGGTTTTCCAGGAAGCGCACCGCGCCGCGCTCGTATTCGTAGATGGCAAACGCGGTGGCGTGGCCAAAGTGCTGGTCAACAAGGCTGCCGTCTTTGGTAGCCACGGCGAAAAGCAGGGGGCCTTCCCGCCCCGCGTCCTCCAGGTAAATCCCCATGCCGCATCATAGCGCGGAAACGGGTTGAAGGTGAAGCGCCTGCGGCCGGCAACCAGGAATTCACCCCTGGGGCGCTTCATAAACGGAAGGGCGGAATCCGGGAGCACAGCTCCACGAGAAAAACTATGGCGGCGTAGAGGTATTTCATCGCGAGGCTGAAAAGCCAGGACAGGGGGTATGAGGCGGGCGCGGGCAGGACGCCGAGGATGCAGGCAAGGATTCCTGTCCACATGAACGCGGTAAGGAGCGGCCCCAGGCCGAGCGAGGCGGGGATGCCGCCGGGGGAGAGGATGCCGAAAACCGCGAGGAGGACCGGGGACACCGCTGCTTGGGCCGCGAGCGAGACGGAGAGGGGCAGGGAGATGATGTGCGGCAGCCAGCGGCAGCAGAAACGGTTTATGGGTTTGGTCAGGATCAGGATGCCGAGCATGGCGAGGTAGGACAGGATAAAGGAAAGGCTTTGGAGGTCCTGGGGGAAAAACAGGGCCGATACGATAAAGGAGAGGGCCAGCAGGCAGAGCGGGCCGGGCCTAAGGTCAAACATCGCGAGCAGGGTGTAACCGGCGAACATGAAGGCGGCCCGCAGCAGGGAGGGCAGGGGACCCGCGAGCCACAGATAGGCCAGGACCAGCGCGAGGACGATGCCGTCCGCGACTCGGCCAGGTGCCAGGGGTTTCAGGCAAAGCCGGGCGAGCAGGGCCAGCAGTCCCAGGTGCATGCCGGAGAGGGCAAGGACATGGACGGCCCCGGCTTCCCGGAAGCGGTCCGCGATTCCTGTGCCGAGGTATTCCTGGTTGCCCAAAAGAAGGGCCGCGAACAGGCCCGGCCAGGCGCTGCGGAAGGGGCGGTTTTGGAAGGCGGTGATGCGCGCTTCGATTGCGAGCAAAAGGTTTTTTCTGTGGGCGGCAAGCGCCGGGGCGCTTCCGCCAGGGAGGGTTTCCCGGACAAAAAGGAAGGGGCCGTCCCCGTCCCCCTCGGAAAGCTCCCCCTTCAGGATGAGGGTTTCCCCCCGGAAGAAGCGTTTCCCACGGGCCGCCTCCGCGCCGAAGACGGCCAGGACATCGGCCGAGGCCTGCGCGCGGTTGCCCAAGGCGTCCCAGACCCTGGTGATGTGCAGCGGCGCGAACAGGGTATCGTTTTTGCTGAAACGGGAGTCGCCCCGCACGAGCGCCTCGAAGCGCGCGGGCTTGTCCGCCGGAAACCCGAAATAGGCGGAATCCTGGCGGATCAAGCCGTGGCGGCTTACCAGGACGCCGGCAAAGAGGCCCAGCGCCGCGCAGAGGGCAAGAACGCGCGGGGAAAAGCCCTCCCTGCGGCGTAAGGGGACGGACGTGAGGGCAATGGCCGCTGAGGCCACAACGAGGGCGCAAACCAGGCAGGGGATTTCCGCCGGAAAGGGCAATGCCCCCAGGGAACACAGGTAATACGACACTGCCATGCCCAGCGCGGCAGATACAAGCGGAATTTTCATTTTTCACCTTCCACTTATTTATAACAGCGAAAAAGATCGGTTTGCTTGAATAAATCCGCGAAAAAGAGTGCTTTTTTTTAATTTTTTTGCGGTTTTTCCCCGTCAGGGGCCATATCCCAGAAAAGGCCGCCCTCTCCGGCGGAATTTTCCGCTGTTTCCGCTGCTTCGGCCTCCTCCACGGGTTTCGCTTCCACCCCGGCAACGTCTTCCGCGGCGCTTATTTCCGGCCTGCGGGAAAAAATGCCGTATACCTGGGTCAGGATCGCGATTTTCATTCTGGCCGATGGTTTCGAGGCCTGGGCGTGCAGGACGGATTGGTTTGCTTTTTTGTTGTAATTGACAGTTTTGACCACGCCGCACATGACGATAAACTCCTCGTCTATGTCAAGCTGGATTTTTATCGGCAGGCCGGCCCTGGCCTTGCCGCCGACCCGTACCGCGAAGCCGTCTTCGGACAGGTCGATCATCCTGCCCCGGTAGCCCCGCCGGGTTTCGATAAACTCGTCCGCCGCCTCGATGCCGCGCAGGGGGTACAGGCTGACGGGGAGCGCCACGGCGAGGCGCACGGAGCCGCGTTTTTGCGCCCGGATCAGGTTGTCCGAATGGGCGATGGAGAGGGTAGGGCCTTTTTTGTCGTAGTCGTCCGCCAGGACTTTGGTTTCAAAATAGTATTCGGCGTCCTCGGCCCGCCAGAAAAAGACATCGATTTTCAGGTTCTTCCATGAATGACCGGGGGGGAGCCGTTTTGCCCCCTTTGGGTAGTCAAGGGAAATGTGGTGGCGGATGTTTTCGACGACCGTGCTTTCAAAAACCCCTATGCCCGGAAGGGGGATGCGGACCTTCTGCCCCTTTTCCATGCTCCGGGACGAGCGCAGGCCCGTGCGGTATTTCGGCTGGTTAAAGGCGACCCGTTTGCGGAAATCGAAAAGCCTTTGCAGGAAGCTGATTGTTGCCGGGGAGTCCATGCTGCCCTGCGCGCGGCTGCGGGTGATTGCCCCCGCGATGCAGCGGTCCAGTTGGCGCTGCGACCAGTAGAGGGCCGCGGCGTCCTTCATGCGGCTTTCCACGGCCACTTTCCGCAGGACGTTGATTTCGGCGAATTTGAAACCGGATTCCTTGCCGCGCACATAAAACTCGACCCAGGGGAAACCCAGTCCGCTTTTTGCCGCCAGGACCATAAGAAAGGCAACGGCGCAGCCGAGTATCGCCAAAACAGCAATCATCGCGCGCGCCCTACTATACCTTTGCCCGGCATTGTTCCTATAATGCTTTTCATGAGCTTGAGTAATTTTAACGGGAAACTCCTCTCCTGTAAAGAGTTGGCTCTTACCCTTTCCCTGTTCTATCTGCCCGGCATTATCATGCCGCCCCGGCTTGCCGGAACCGAATTCAACCGGCCCGATTTTCTGGCCTTCATCCTCGTTACGGGCCTTGCCGAGGCGGGCCTGGTTTTTTACCTTGTGACGCACATAGGGGGGCGGTCCCTTGCCGATTACGGCATCAAAAAGCCCAGGGGCCGGGATATCCTTTTCGGGCTGCTGTCCTGGATACTGGTTTTCCCCCTCCTGTTCCTTGCCGCCCTGGCCCTGTACTTTGCCATCCAACATCTGCCGGAAGAGGCGTTTTCCTCCGCGCTGCCGCCTTTCCGCTGGTCGTACACGAATTACCTGCTGCTCCCCGTCCTGTTTTTGGTCTGCATGGTAACGGGCTATAACGAGGAACTGTTCTACCGGGCCTACCTGCCGGTGGAATTTTTCCGCCTCGGCATGCCCTTCCCCTTCGCGGTTTTCCTTCCAGTCCTCCTTTTCGGCTCAGGGCATTTCTACCAGGGGACGGCGGGGTTTGCCGCGGCCTGCCTTTTGGGCGTATATTTTACGGGAGTATTCCGTATCGCGAAGAACGTCAATGTTCCCGCCCTGGCCCACGGACTTTACAACTTCTGCGTTTTGCTGGTGAGCGGGATTGATTTCTCGCGGTATCTTGTGGAATACCCGCAGTTTTTTTCCCCGCCCTAAGGGTTAAGGAGGAAGATTATGAAGAAGATGCGATGCCTTGCCGCGATCCTGTGTGTCGCCGTTCCGGCGGCCCTGTTTGCCGCGCCTCCAGAAGGGCAGGCCGTCCCCCCGGAAATCTCCCGGGCTTTCGCGAAGGCCCAGGTACAGGTTCTGGACACCAGTTTCCCCATTTCCGATTTTTCGCTGCCCCTTCTAGGCGGGAAGACGCAAACCTTGAGCGCCTTGAAGGGGAAAATAGTATTCCTGAATTTCTGGGCAACCTGGTGCCCGCCTTGCCGGGCGGAGATGCCGGACATGGAAAAACTCTACCAGAGATTCAAAAACGAGGGCCTTGAATTTCTCACCGTGAACATCCGGGAGGACGAAGAGGCGGTCAAAACTTTTATGAATGAGTTCAAACTCACGTTTCCCGTGGTACTTGATTACAACGGCGATGCCGCCACGAAGTACGGCATCCGCGGCATCCCCACGACCTACATCATCGGCAGGGACGGCAGGATCATCGCCGCGGCTGTGGGCGGGCGGCAATGGTATTCACAGGAAATGCTAAACGCCTTCCGCGCCCTGCTTGCCAATGGGCGTTGAACTTTCGGCTTTCGCCGCTTTCGCCGCGGGCCTTTTTTCCTTTCTGTCGCCCTGCGTCCTGCCCCTGATACCCTCTTTCCTGAGCGTGCTCGGCGGGCTGGTCCCGGAAAGCGGGGATGCCCCGGACGCGGCGCGGGAAGAAACCCGGCGGCCCCCCGCCCGCCGTTTCTTTGTGGCCGCGGCGGGTTTTGTGGCGGGATTTTCCTGCGTTTTCGTTGTTCTGGGAATTCTGTTTGCCGGCGCGGGCTTCCTCCTTGGGGGAGTAAACCGCGTGATAAACATGGCCGCGGGGATACTCATTGTTATTTTGGGCTTGAACATCCTGTTCGGTTTTTTGCCCTTCCTGAATTACGAAAAACGTTTTCACGCGGCGCGCCGCCCCAGGGGGGCCGTGGGCGCTTTTCTTGTCGGGACGGCTTTCGGCGCGGGCTGGAGTCCCTGCATCGGCCCGATTTTGGGCAGCATCCTGCTTCTGGCCGGCGGGAGCGCCCAGCCGGGACGGGCGGCCCTGTATCTGGCCCTTTACTCCGCAGGCCTGGGCCTGCCGTTTCTGGCGGCCGCCCTTTTCTTTGACAATTTCAAGGCGCGTTTTGCGGCGCTCAAAACCCTGGTTCCGGCCGCGCGGACGTTCAGCGGCCTGTTTCTCGTCCTCATGGGCGTCCTTGTTTTTCTGGGCCGCCTCGCTTTCATGAATGCCTTTTTCCTGAAAAACGGGTACGCCCTTGCCGCGTGGGCGGGGCGCGAAAGCTTCTTGTCGCGTTTTATTCCCGCGGCGGTATTTTTCCTTGCCGCCGTGCTTCCCCCTGCCTGGCGCCGTTTCAGGGGAAAACAGCTCTCCCTATGCGCGGGACTCTGCTGCGGGATTTTCCTCCTGCTGGCTGCCGCGCAAGCCCTTGGCCTGATAAACTGCGCGGCCCTCGTCTCGAAGTGGCTTTTATACCAGGGCCTGTGACAGGGGGTGATCTTCATCGGGAAAAAAACAGCCTTCCTGGCGGAACCGCGCATAGGCATGGACGGCAATCCCTGTCCTTTGTTCAAGGCCAGCACTTTGTCCCTGTGCCCGCCAATCTCTATTTTCCCCACATATATTGCGTAATGAGATAATTATGGTATATATATAAAGGGCTGTTTATGAAAATATAGAATATATCTGGATAATTGCTGTTTTAATAGACCGTATGATGATCAGGCAAATCTCAATGTTCATCTTGAAGCCCAGGCAAAGGTATTTATCCAGAATGAGATACTAAAAGATACCTTTCAACTAGCATGGTCTTTTATGATGGATTATGAAATATCATTTAACCCATTTTCAGACAGGAAAGATGCTTTTCTAAACCACTGTCAACAAGTTAAGAAAAAGATGTGCGCCTTTTTGGCGCTCCCGCGCCAAAAACCGGGCTTTCCGCTGCAATTCCTCAGCCCCTGCGGGGCTTGCGGGATTTCCGC
>JAISXE010000032.1 GCA_031270615.1 Spirochaetia bacterium | reverse complement strand
AGCCAGGGGTCGGCGGATTTCAGCACGCCGTAAAAGGCCCGCAGGGTATTCCGCGCTTCCGCGCGTTTGCCTTCGTCCTCCATTTCCAGAAGCGGCTTGTCGTACTCGTCGATAAGCACGACTACCTTCTTCCCCGTCTTTTCGGCGGCCCGTTCAATCAAGCCCCGGAAACGGTCCGGGAAAGATGTTTCTTTTGGGTTTTCGCCCCAGGTTTTTTCCAAGCGGCCCAGGCCGGCGTGCAGGGCCGAATCCAGGCCGCCGGGCCTGTGGTAATCGCCCACGTTGAAATCCATGTGGAACACGGGATAGCTCTGCCATTCTTTTTCCAGCCCCGCGATGGCAAGGCCCGGCTGCCCCGCGACAGCCGCGAACAATTCCTTTTTCCCCTCGAAATAGGCTTTCAGGGTCGAGAGCAAAAGGCTCTTGCCGAAGCGCCGGGGCCGACTCAGAAAATACGGCTTGCCCTCGTTGACAAGCCGGTAAACGAAAGGGGTTTTGTCCACGTAGAGGTAGCCCTCTTCGCGGATGGTAACAAAGTCCTGTATCCCAATGGGAAATTTGCGGAATTCCATACGCTAAGTATAGCACAAAAAAACAAGGCGCAAAAGAGATGAAATACCTTGTAACTATTCAGCCAGTAATAAAATGAAAAAGACATTGTGCGCGATTCTGCTGTTCGGTGTTAAACCCTAACTCCGCCAAAATTTAGGTTGCCTACGGCATAAATCTTTATGTAGCAATAAGTTATGTAAGAATTATAGGCTACCTAATTAGGGAGTCTATTGATTCTTGCTATTTCTATATGCCATAAGGAATTAAGAGCATAAACACCCTAAAACGAGCGGAGTTAGGGCTTAAAACTCGAATTTCGGCCTAAAAGAAAATCCCCCTCCGGGTGGCCGGTGTCTTTGCGTGGTCCGTGAGGTCGGTGGTTTTCTTCGTATCTGGACAATCACTCACAATTTCAGGGTTTTGAGGATTTCCACTATGTGGCCGCTGCTTTCGGCAAGATGGACCCCGGCGGCGGCCAAAGCCTTTTCCTTGCTTTCCGCGCTGCCGGTTCCGTCCGCCCCGACTATGGCCCCGGCGTGCCCCATGTTTTTCCCTTTTGGGGCGTTCTTCCCCGCGATAAGGGCCACCATCGGTTTGGTAACGCTGTTTTTGATGTAGCGCGCGGCGGTTTCTTCCTCGCTGCCGCCGATTTCGCCGATAAGGACGATTGCCTTTGTTTCGGGATCGGCCTGGAAGCAGGGGAGCAGATCGACAAAGGCGGAGCCCGGGATCATGTCGCCGCCCACGCCGATGCAGGTGCTTTGCCCTATGCCGCAGGCGCTCATCATCATTACCGTCTCATAGCAGTTGGTGGCGCTCCGGCTCATGATTCCCACGGGGCCGGGCATGTAGTATTTGTGGGGCATGAAACCCGCTTTGCACTTGCCTGGGGAAATGATGCCAAAAGAATTGGGTCCGAAAAGCCGCAGGCCCTTCTGGCGCGCCACATGGTAGCACTTCATCATTTCGTGGACAGGGGTATGCTCGGAAATAGTCATGATGACCGGGATTCCCGCATCGGCGGCCTCATAGACGCCCGCCGGGGTGAATTGTGCCGGAACGAAGATGAGTGTCGCGTTGCAGCCTGTTATGTCGCGGGCCTCGCGGACGGTATTAAAGACAGGCACGGAGAGCTGTTTCCCGTTTACATCAAAAACCACGTCCTGGCCGCCTTTGCCGGGGGTGACGCCGGCCACGACAGTGCTGCCGTATTCCAGCATGGTCCGGGTATGGAAATTCCCTTCCCGCCCGGTAATGCCCTGAACGAGGAGCCGCGTGTTTTCGTCAACAATGATACTCATCCGATGCCCTGCCTTTGGGAGATTTTATAAACCGCTTCCACGGAATTCGGAATGCCTTCCGTGACGGTGACGGGGAGGCCCGATTCGGCGATGATCCGCATTGCCGCGTCCTTGTTGGTTCCTTCCATGCGGAGGATAAGATGTTTGCCCGCAGCGCCGCTTTTGCCCAAGGCGACAACGGCGCCCCTGGCAACCTCGTCACAGCGGGTAATGCCGCCAAAGACGCAGATGAACACCGTGCCGACTTTTGGCCGGCCCAGCATGATCCGCAGCGCCTCGGCGATGCGCTGCGAGGTTGCCCCGCCGCCGAGGTCTATGGCGGCATGGACCTTCATCCCTTTTTTCGAGACAAGATCGATGCAGCTCATCAGCATGCCCGATCCGTTGGACATGATGCCGATATTCCCGGAGTCCTCGACGGGGATAAAGAGGCAGCCTGCCTTTCGGGCCTCGGTTACCTGGGGGTCTTCCTGGAGCCTGTCGCGGTATCCGCTTATATCAGGAAGAAAAGGGAGGGCGCTGTCGTCGATTTCTATTTTGGCGTCCAGGGCGGTAAGTCTGCCCGAGGCGTCGATGATCAGGGGGTTGATTTCCACCAGCATGGTGTAATAGTCGAAAAACAGGCGGTATAGTTTTCCGGCCACGTCCTGAAGCTGGTCCCTGTACTGTTTGTCCGCGCCGGTTTTGTCCATCGCGTAGCCAACCGCATAGTCCTGGAGGCCCCGCAGCGGATCGATGGGAACCCTGGCGATCCCGGCGGGATTGATCCGGGCGGCTTCCTCAATATCCATGCCGCCGACAGGCGAAAAAATAAGGAGCGGCGCCTTGGAATCGCGGTCCAGCATGATGGAAACATACCACTCCGCGGCAATGCCGGCTTTTTCCGCGACCAGCAGTTCCCGCGCGGTAAACCCCCGTATGTCCATGCCCAGCATCTCCCCGCAGAGTCCCGCCGCCTCTTCCGCGCTTTCGGCAAACCTGACGCCGCCCGCCTTGCCCCGCCCGCCGGTCTGGACCTGGGCCTTTATGGCCACAGGAAAGTCCAGGTTTGCGGCGGCGATCTTTTCCGCGGCCCCTTCCTTCGAGTCGATAAGGACGGCTTTCTGCGTGGGAACCCCGTATTTGCCCAAAATGGCCTGGGCCTGGTATTCAAGCAGTTTCATCCGGGTGTTTCCTCATCCCCATATATCGCTGTCGGCGGGCTGGTTCCAGTTTGGCTTGACATAGGCAATCCGCGACTTGTTAAACAGGTGGAAGTACGAAAGGTTCTCGCTGATCGAATTGTTGCCCCAGCTTCCGCAGCCCAGCGTCGTTGTCGGCGAAAGCGAATTCTGGAAAGCCCCGCCGTTCATGGAGGTGCAGGTCTGGTTTACCAGGATTCGGGAAACAGGCAGCCTGAGCGCCGCGTATTCGACGTGGCCTTTGTTGTTCGACTGGATGTCCACCGAGTGGCCAGCCCCTTCGCACAGAAGGTTCGCGTGGGCGATGTCCACGGCCTCTTCCCAGGTGTCGTACTGGTAGGCGCACATGACCGGGCACATTTTTTCCCGGGAAAGCTCCTCGCCCCTGCCGTATTTTCCCGGCGCGAGGATGATGGCCCTGGTCCCGGCGGGGATTTCCAGCCCGGCGAGCCTGGCAATGGCGCCGACCGGCTGCCCCACCGAGTCCTTGTTGATCTGCCCCTTGGGGAAAAGGGCTTTCCGGAAGGCGTCCACCTGTGCGCTCTCGTCGATATAATACGCCCCGTTTTTGGCAAACGCCTCGATAACGGCTTTGTAATTCTTTTTGCTTGCAATGATTGTCTGCGTGGAGGAGCAGATGATCCCGTTGTCAAAAATCCGGCTTTGGATCATCCTTTTGGCAGCTTCTTCAACGTCAACATCGGTATCGACAAGGCCCTGCACGTTGCCCGGCCCCACGCCGAAACTGGGCCTGCCGGAGGAATACGCGGACTTTACCATGGCCGCGCCGCCTGTGGCTATCACCACGTCCACGCTCTTCATCAGTTCAACGGAAAGCTCGATAGTGGGCTCCCCGATAACCAGAAAAACATCTTTGGGAACGCCCAATCTGTCCAGTTCCGCGTCATACAGCTCCTTCAGGCGCAGGGCGCATTTTTTGCTGCGGGGGTGCGGGGCCACAATGATCGAGTTCCCGCCTTTTACCGCGAACATGGCGTTGCACATGGGGGTAACGATGGGGTTCGTGCAGGGCGTGGCCGCGCCGACAACGCCCATGGGCTTCGCCACCAGGACGATTCCGGCCGCCTCGTCATATTCCAGAATGCCAACGGACTTTTTGCCCTTCAGCCCATGCCAGAGCAGCCTGGCCTTCCCTTTGTTTTTCGTGATCTTATCCTCGTAGACCCCCATGCGGCTTTCTTCCGCGGCCAGCTTTGCCAGGGGATCGGCATTATCGTAAACCACTTTGGCAAACATGCGCACCAGGGCATCGATCTTTTCCTGGGAATACCCGGCAATGACCCGCTGGGCGGCCCGCGAACACTCGACAAGTTCGGCGATTTTCATAATTTCTCCTTAACAGCACTAAAATTGGTCTCACCTACCATACTACGCCACCTTTCCCCGGAGATCAATAATATGGCGATGGGCCACACAGACGGAAAGAGAGAATGGGGGGTTAATAAGTAATAGGTAACAAGCAACCGCGGCAGGCGGCCAGGAAAACGCGCGCGAAGCGCGTCCCTTAATTAGGTCTTACGGCCCCGCTACAGTTTCGCTATCTCCCCGGGGGAGAGGCCGGAAACGATTGCTATCTGGCCCACGGGGATGTTCAGCTCCTTCATTTTCCTCGCGGTTTTCAGCGCATCCTTCTGCTCGGTTTCCTCTATCACCTTCTTTTCCCTTTCCTTGTAGCGCTTCGCGTCTTCCCTTCGGGTTTTCAGCGCGACCTCTTCCGAATATGTCAGCAGCATTCCTTTCACTATCATGTCCGACTCCTTGAATTCAGTATAGCCCATATACAACTCCTGGTACAAGCGTTCCGTGTATTCCAGCAGCGCGCGCCCGTCCGCCTCGCTCAAATCCCCGGCCCGCACCCCGCTTTCCGCCATGCCCGCCAGGGTCCCCAGCAGGGCCTCCATCTCCCGCGC
>JAISXE010000024.1 GCA_031270615.1 Spirochaetia bacterium | reverse complement strand
CCGGCTTCTGGATACGGCGGGAATCCGCAGAAAGTCTCATGTAACAGAGGATGTTGAGTATTATTCGGTCAACAGGGCAATCGCCGCGATAGAGGACGCCGATGTTGCGCTGCTCCTTATAGACGCGGCCGGCGGCCTCGCGGAACAGGACAAAAAAATCGCGTACCAGATTGTCAAGAAAGGCAGAGGCATTATCCTTGTGCTCAACAAATGGGACCTCGCGCCGAGGGGAAAAAAGGCCTTGCGGGAGGCCGCCGAGAAGATACGTTTTCAGTTTCCTGTGCTGGATTTTGCCCCTGTTCTGGCCGTGTCGGCAAAAACGGGCTGGAACGTGGAAGCTCTTCTTGAGAAGGCCGCCGGCATACACGAGGAGCTTTGCCGCCGCGTTGAAACGGGAGTCTTAAACCGCGCGCTGGGGGAATGGACGGTCGAGAACCCTCCGCCGAGGGACGGGCGGCGTCGGTACAAAACGCGCTTTATTACCCAGGTGTGCGTAAAACCCGTAAAGTTTATCCTTTTCGTAAACCGGAAAGAAGGTTTTCCGTCTTTCTACGCGCTCTACATCAAAAACAAACTGCGCGGCCTGGGGTTCGAGGACATTCCCATTGACCTTGAACTGCGCACGCGGGAGAAACAAGGGTGAGGCGTCTGGGAATCGGCGAGGTATGCAGGCTTTTAGACATCAAGCCCCACGTGCTGCGCTACTGGGAAGAGGAAATCTCCTTCCTTGAGCCGGAAAAAAACGTGGGCGGCCGCAGGATGTACGGCGACAGGGACCTAAGCATGCTCTACCGCCTAAAGTTCCTTATTACCCAAAAACGCCTTACCGTGGAAGGGGCAAAACTCGCGCTGCTTGAAGAAATGTCCGGCCCGCGCGCGAACGAAAAAGCCCAGATCCTTGCCCTGCGCAAAAATCTTCTGGACGCGCGGGAGGCTTTGGAAGACCTGGAGGAGAAAGCCGAAGAGTTTACCGGCTCTTCTTTTATTCCCCGGGGGCAGGAGCATCTGCGCGAGATATGGAAAAGCCTGCCGCCGTACAAAAGGCGCAGCCTGTCCGCCGATCTTCTGCGCCTGCCCTCCGGCCTTTGTACGCTGCTCGCCGCCCTGCACGCCAAAAAGGCCGCGCGCGCTCTGCCGCCGGAAGCGGCCCGGCCCGTAGAACTTGTCCCAAGAAAAAGCCTTGCCGGCCGGGACACCGCGGCGGCGGACGCCTGCCTTGCCGGAGGCAGACTTGCCCTTGTTACCATCCTGCCCGCTTGTTCCCCGTGGGACAGCGCCGTCCACGCTTTAAAGGGCCTGGCCCGGGCTATTCGGGAAGGGGGAAAGCCCTACGGAAAAATCCCCCTATGGTATATCTTCGCGCCCCCGGAAAACCCTTCCGGGGACAAGCCCGCTCCGGCCGGCCTCAGAACGATGCTCTGCCGTGAGGATTCTTTTTTTTACGACGAGGAAAAAGTCCTCTTTCTGCGCCAGCCTTTTTTTCCCTATCTGGACAGCCGCGGCCTTTTGTGCGTACAGGAAGACGGTCATATCGCGGGCTACGCTTCCGGCATGGCGGGGGTTTTTCTTGTGGTAAGCTCCCCGGTTTTTAGCCGAGGCCTTGCGGCGCGGGGCGTGGATACCCTGGGCATTCTTCCGGCAAACCATTTCTCTCTGAACTTTCCCGACCGGGAGCTTCTTGCGGGCCACGATGAACGCGGGGCCGGCCTTTCGCTTGTGTGCGCCGCAGGGGCGGCGACGGGCAACTACATCGCGGGCACGAGTTTTCTCGCCTCATGCGGCTTTGGCCTGTACGCAGGGTTTTCCTCCGCCCTTATCCCTGGGGCAAAACGCGCCGATGAATTAAACGAAGACCGCCCCGGCGCGAAGCCGCAGGCGTCTTTCGCCGAATTCCCGGTTCTCAAGGCGCGTTTGTCATTAAGCGCCTGTCGCGGGGCCGCGGAACATGATCGCGCCGGAAGCGGGGTCTCCTGCCGGCCCGCGGTTGTCTGGGGCATCAAGGAGGATGAATGATTCGTAGTCTTTTTGTGTGCGCACTGATTTTCCGCGCGCTGGGGACACCTGGGGGGCTTCCGGCCTGGGAGACCCTTCATCCGGAAGCCTCCCGCTTTGCCGACTTTGATATACGTGAGAATACCGAAATCCGGGAACTCTGCATGGATACCATTACCGCGCCCACAAGCGAGGTTTTGGAAACCGTGCGCAGGGTTTTTACCCAGCGCGGCCAGGACAACCGCGTCTCGATGGAAGTGAGAACTTCACGCAAGGCCTTCTATATCCTCTTCCTCAATGAAGAAGAGGGGAAGTTCCCCGTGTTTTCCCGTGGGAGCTGGATTATCAAACGCGACATCGCCACGGGCGATTTCCTCCAGGTAAAGATTTTTTTTCATTCCGATCCAGGCTCGTTTGTACGCATTTTCCCCGATGCCGGGGGAAAGTCCCTGATGGACGTGTACCTCTTTGACCGGCGGATTCAGCGTAACGTACCCCTGGGCCTTAATTTTGTAAACCTTCTTTCGTGTTCCTTTGCCGGTATTGTTGAGGCGACCGGCAAAACCGTAAACTGGCGGGGCCTTATTCCGCGGGTGGACGCATCGGCCTACGAAAACGTGGAGAACGCAAGCCGCCGTATCCGCTCCCTGCTGCCGGAGCTTCGCGAAGTGGAGGACGGCGCGATGGACAAAGAGGGCGGAATGGTTTTTATCGAGACACTGCTCCCCCAGCCGGAGCAAGGCGGATTTAACTGTTCGGGGTTTGTCAAGTGGGCGGCCGACGGCCTGTACGCGCCGCTTGCGGGGCGCCTCCTGGACATTAGGGAACTAAAAGCCAAACCCCTCGGAGCGCGAGGCAGTTTTATTTCCCGCCGCTTCGAGGATGCGCGGGACCCCTTCTTTGGCCTTGACTGGTCGCGCAACATCGCCCTGGCCTTCAGGCGCCTTGAATCCGGCCGGGCCGGGGAGACGGGCTCCTGCGACGTGCGTGAACTGCCCTACTGGAAGTATATGCAGGACATAGGCTTTCCCGCCGCGGACCTCCCCGCGATTATGTACTATCTTGCCCTGAACGAACCGGGCAACATCTATATTGCCTCGGTGAACCGGGAGTTCGGAAAAGACCCTGTCCTGCGCCAGCATACCCATGTGGCGGCGCTTTTTCCCGCCATCGATGAAGCGGGAAAGTTCTCTTGCCCCGTTATGGACACGAACGAGGAGACAAGCCTTGAACCTCTTATGCGCCGGGGCGATTTTATCCACCTTGTCCGCGTAAAAGCCCCTCCGGAATTTAATCCGCCGGGGCCCGTGCGCTGAAAAACCCAAAACGAACTATTGGAAGGCCTGGTTCCATACCCCGGAGCTTGCACTAAACTTGACCCCAGAATACGAAGAATTTACCTCAAGCGGCGAATAGGGGATGAAATATGTGGGTTTTCCAATGTCAACAAGTTACGCAGAAATGAAACCAAGAGTCCGCGGACAAAATTTCTTAACTTGTTGACAGTGGCTGCAAGAGGCAGCCCCGAAGCAATCCGGCATGGTTTGCCATGCCCGCGGCGCACTATTTCTTTTATTGGGAGCATGTGCTACACTTACTATATGAAAGTAAGCACGGGAGATTACGAGGTTCTTTATTCAAGCTGGGCCCCCTCGTACAGGATGAACGATGTTGTCCTGGCGCTGGCGGAGGAGCCGGAGATAACCATCAGAATCAGCCTTAGGCGGGACGATATTTTTGGCGAACCGGATATCCGGTTGGATTTCAAGAAGGCCCGCACCCTCACTATAACGGTTATCAATCCGCACAAACTCTCCCACATGGGCATTCCGGAACCCGTTGAGGTGGGGAAGATCGGGGGAAAAAATCTCCTTTTCAGTTTTCGGGTTGATATGTTCGGCAATTACCATTCTTTCGCGGTTACCTACGCGTTCCTCCTGGGAGGATAGCCCGGCTCCGCGAATTTTCCCCTTTACCGGATTTTCCCGGTTTATACTGACTGAAAATACTGCATAAAACCCCTGGGCGCGCAAGGGGCTGGTCGCAATTTTGCTTCGCAAAATTGCTGCTCGCCCATGCAGCCGGGATTGCAGCGGAAATACAGCCCTTCGGGCTTTGTTCCGATAGG
>JAISXE010000006.1 GCA_031270615.1 Spirochaetia bacterium | reverse complement strand
TGCGGACTACAACCAGGCGCTCAGAATAAACCCAAATTACGCCGAGGCGTACTATAACCGGGGCAATGCATGGAACGGCAAAGGGGAACATGACAGGGCCATTGAGGACTTTAATCAGGCGCTCAGGATAAACCTAAATGACGCCGATGCGTACATTAACCGGGGCTTTGCCTACTACGGCAAAGGGGACTACGCCCGCGCCCGCGCGGATTGGGAAAGGGCTTTGCAGATCAATCCCAACGATGCCAACGCGCGGAACAACCTTGAAGCGCTGCGGCAGATGGGGTATTAAGGCTGCCTTGCGCGGAAGAATAAGAAAGACCCGAACCACGGACCACGCGGACAAGGACGCGGACAGGCACGGACGGGAAGAGGGGATGAAGCGGCCGCGCGAGGGATAGAAGCGGAAATCCTTTTTTACCGCTGTGCGGTAAAAAAGATTGCAGCGGATAGCCCGGTTTTTGGCAAAGCCAAAAACGCGCCCAAATTCTTTTTTTAAATCACACCCCACACCTTCGTCCTCTTTTCACATCCTTCATATTTTTATACACTTGCGGTATCACGCGAAAGGAGGAGATTATGCATAACCCCTGGAAGGGGAAGTCCCTTCTGTCCCTGGCCGACCACAGCCCGGAGGACATACGGTATCTGCTGGATTTGTCGCATGCGGTAAAGAGGGAGAAACGCGGCGGCCTTGTTTCCCGCCGCTTTGAGGGTAAGACCATTGCGCTGATTTTTGAGAAGCGTTCCACCCGCACCCGCTGCGCGTTTGAGACGGCTTTCGGCGAGGAGGGGGGGCATCCGGTGTTTTTGTCGACCCA
The DNA here is from genome assembly GCA_031270615.1 of Spirochaetia bacterium. GTDB lineage: Bacteria > Spirochaetota > Spirochaetia > DTKZ01 > DTKZ01 > JAISAF01. Next base: position 6,971 of record JAISXE010000006.1, on the reverse strand, counting down.
GGATATACAACTGGGCGCGAAGGAGAGTATCGAGGACACGGCGCGGGTTCTGGGGAGGATGTTCGACGCCATCGAGTTCCGGGGTTTCAAACAGGAGACGGTGGAGGCCCTGGCCAGGTATTCGGGCGTGCCGGTGTACAACGGCCTGACTGACATCGACCACCCTACGCAGGTGCTTGCGGACCTTATGACTGTGGAGGAGGAGTTCGGCAGGCTGAAGGGGGAAAAGCTTGTTTTCGTGGGCGACGGGCGCAACAACGTGGCGCGGGCCTTGATGATAGGCTGCGCCAAGATGGGCGTGGATTATTTTGTCGTGTCGCCTAACAGCCTTTTTCCTGACGGGGAGATCCTGGCGCGCTGCCGGGCTTTCGCGGAGGCTTCGGGCGCGAAGATTGCGTTGTCGGAGGATCCGGAAGAGGGGCTGCCCGGGGCCGGGGCTGTGTATACCGATGTGTGGGTTTCGATGGGGGAGGAGGCCAAGTCCGGGGAGAGGATGAGGCTTCTCGCGCCCTACCAGGTGAACGCGGCTTTGATGGGAAAGACCGGCAGGGCGGATACGATTTTCCTGCACTGCCTGCCTGCGGTCAAGGGCAACGAGGTGACGGCGGAGGTGATTGACGGCCCGGCTTCCCGGGCCTGGGTGGAGGCGGAGAACAGGAAGCATACGATAAAGGCGCTGATGGTTGCCTCTTTATCACTGCCAACAAGTTAAGAAAAAGATGTGCGCCTTTTTGGCGCTCCCGCGCCAAAAACCCGGGTTGCATGGGCGAGCAGCAATTTTGCAAAGCAAAATTGCGACCAGCCCTGGCACCCCACAGGCTGAAGAAAGAGGAATTTGCCGCGGAGGGCACGGGGAAAAGAGGGGAATTTTTGTTTTTTGCCTGTACCGCATGCGGGGCCAGCGGTTTTTTTCTTCGGCGCTTTTCTTTATTCTTTTGCCGTTTTGATGACGAACAGGAACAGGAAGAGTTTTAGGGCGAATACCGCGCCGAGGATGATCCACACATGGGGTTTGCCGACGATGATTGCCGAGGCAAGGAGCGTCACAAACACGAGGGCGAGGATGCGGAATTTTCTGCGCGCGCTCAGGCCCCCCTGCCTGCGGTAGTCGTCTATGGGCCGCGCGATGAAGGGTTTGGACATGAGCCAGCCGTGGAAGCGGCGCGAGCTGCGGGCAAAGCAGAAAAGCGCGGCGAGAAAAAACGGGGTGGCGGGAAGCAGGGGAAGGGCTATTCCGGCAAAGCCCAGCCCGGCAAAAACGAGGCCCAGGGCGGCGATGAGCGCGCGGGGGACAAGGCGGCGGCGCGGCGGGGAAAAGGCCCCGTCCGCGGGAAGGCTGCCTTCCGGGGCCATTGCCTGGGCCAGCTCCCGGATGATGTGGCGGCTTATGGTGTTCGCGTGGAAGAGGCCCTCGCCGGTGTAGTGCCGTTGGCCATCAGGCGCGCGGGCCAGCAGGGCTTTTTCCTCAAGGCGGTCAAGGATGCCGGCGTAGAGGGCTTTGTGTTCCCCGGCGTCTTCGGGGCGGAAATGCCCGAACTGGTGGGCGCCGGAGATTTTTTCGAGGAGGACCTGCTTCGGCGAGGCGACGCGGCCCATGCGCGAGACGGGGAACTCCCAGGGCGGCATGGGGACAGGGGCGTTGTAATAGACATAATCGCCGATTCTTCCGCCCGCGCCTGTGCCGATGGCAAGAACGTCTTCCCAGGAGTTTTGCAGGCGCACATAGGTGTAGTCGTCCCTGCCGGGGCGCACGAATTTTGTTGGTTCCAAAACCGTGAAGCCCCTGTCTTGGAAAGCGCCGAGAATTTTCAGGGAAAACGCCTTTTCCTCGTCCAGGCCGGCGAGGGGGGGCAGGACGCCCCGGCGGATTTTTTCGTCAAGGGCGGAGCCTTTCATCAGGATAAGGGCGTAAACGCTTGCCCCGGCTATGTCGAGGGAGAAGGCCGCTTCCAGCTCCGCATCCAGTTCCTGCATGGTCTGGCCGGGATAGTTATAGATAAAATCTATTCCGGTGTTGCCGAATCCCGAGTCGATGATTTCGGCCATTCTCCGCAGGGCAAAGGCCGCGTCTCCTTTCCGTCCCATAAGCCCGCGGCCGCGGTCCAGAAAAGACTGCACGCCGATGCTGAGGCGGTTGACGCCCTGGTCTTTCATGGATTTAAGTTTTTCGTCGGTTAGCTCGCTGATTGAGGTTTCCACGGAGATTTCCGTTTCCGGCCCCAGGTTGAAGCTGTCGTGCAGGGCTTTGAGTACCTGGGCGAGTTGGTCGGCGGAAAGGCATGTCGGCGTGCCGCCGCCGAAATACACGGACGAAAAACTTCTGTCCCGAAGGTAGGGCCAGGCGGCGGCTTTGCGTATTTTGTCGATAAGGAGCAGGTGGTATTCGTCAATTTTTTTGTTGATAAGGGAGCGGGTCAGGTTGCAGAAGCCGCAGATTTTCGAGCAGAAGGGCACATGCAGGTAGATTGCCGCCGGACGCCCCTGCGGTTTTTCGGCGAGGATTTTCCGCAGGTACTCCTTGCCGGAGTTTTTCGGGGGAAAGAGTTTTTCCAGCCCTGCGGTGACTTCGTGATGGGAGCGCAGCCTTTTTTGCAGATTCAATTCCATAGTGTTCCTTCTTTGTGTGGATAGCTTGGGAGGACGGCGATTCCCCCTTCCTCCGTAAGGAGGACGCGCGCCTGTATGTGAAAGACGGTTTGCAGAAGCTGCGCGGTAAGGATTTCTTTCGGGGTTCCCGTGCCGGCGCACCTGCCGCGGTCCAGCAGCATGATACGGTCGGCAAAACCCGCTGCCAGATTTATATCGTGCACAACCGCGAGGACGGTGAGGGCTTTCCGGCGGGTAAGGTTTTTTACCAGCGTGAATATTTCGATGGCGTGGTGGATGTCCAGATGGGCGGTGGCTTCGTCCAGAATGAGGATTTCCGGATTTTGTGCCAAAGCCCGCGCGAGAAGGACTTTTTGGAATTCCCCGCCGGAGAGGGAGTAGATGTCGCGGCCCGCGTACTGAAGAAGGCCGAGGGTTTCCATGACGCTGTCTACGCGGCTTTGGACGGCGGCGCGTTCTTCCCGGGTGTTTGCCTCGACCGCGTACAGGCCCATTTCCACGGTTTCCCGCACGCTTAGGCCCCCCGGCAGCGAGCTGCGCTGGGGCACGACCGCGATTAGGCGCGCGATGTCGCGGCGCTTTAGGCTTTCCAGGGGGCGGCCCGCCAGGCGTATGCTGCCGCCCAGGGTTTTTCCCTGCGCGCCGTGAAGGGCGCAGATGCGTTTTATCAGCGTTGTTTTGCCCGATCCGTTTGGCCCCAGGATGCAGAAGAATTCCCCTTTTTTCGCGTGGAAGCAAATCCCGCGCAGGATGGGGATTTTCGCGTAATTGAATGAGACCCCGCGTACTTCAACCGCCATGAGTTACTCCAGCGCCGCGTGGCGGGATTTCAGAAGCAGGACAAGGAACACCGGCGCTCCGGCCGCGGCGGTGACGACGCCTATGGGCAGTTCCACCGGGGCTATAAGCGTGCGCGCCGCGGTATCCGCCAGCAGCAGGAAAAAGGCCCCGCCCAGGCTTGCCAGCGGGACAAGGCGTTTGTGGTTTGCGCCGAAAATGAGGCGCAGGCCGTGGGGAACAACAAGGCCGACAAAGCCGATGATGCCCGCGTAGGCTACCGAAAGCGCGGTGATAAGCGCCGTCACGGTAAGGAGTATCTTCTTGACGCGCTCCACGTTCATGCCGAGGTACTGGGCTTCTTCCTCCCCGGTCAGAAGGAGGTTCAGTTCCCGCGACAGAAGGTTCAGCACGAGGATTCCCCCCAGCATGGGCAGGGCCATGATCCGCAATTGCTCCCAACCGATATTGCCCAGGCTGCCCATGAGCCAGATGAGTACGGAAAAGCCCGCTTCGCCGGCGGAGTATAAAAAAAAGGAGCCAAGCGCGCCGTAGAGGGAGGACACGCCTATGCCGAAAAGCAGGAGCAGCGTCGTGGAGGAACCCCTCCCGCGCCGGGAAAGGCGGTACAGGAAGAACGCCGTCACCAGGGACAGAAGGAAAGCGGTAAGCCCGTACCAGCTTGCGGGCAGATTCAGGAAAAAGGCGAGGATGGCCCCCAACGAGGCGCTGGAAGATATGCCGATGATGTAGGGGTCCGCCATGGGGTTGCGGTAAAGCGCCTGCATCGCCGTGCCCGAAGCGGAAAGAACCGCCCCGGTCAGGATGGCCGCGAGAATCCGGGGCAGGCGGAGGTTTTCGATAATAAGGCGGGTCGTTTCGGGCACGCCCGTGGCCGCCAGACCCAGGCGGCTGCCGAAGATGCCCAGGATTTCCCCGGGGCTGATGGCTACTGCGCCAAGCCCCAGGGTCCACAGGGCCAGGACGGCCGTACACCCGGCAAGGAAGAGCAGGGCCGCCCCCGCCCTCTGCTGCCGGGAGGCAAGCCCCCGGACAGCCTCTTTGCGCGGACGGCTCATCGCCCGCCGCCGTAGACAAAGGCGTAAAAAGACTCAACGCCGCCGATAACGCGGGGGCTTGGCCGCAGGTAGTGTTCCGCCGGCGGCGCCATGACGTTGCCGTTTTTGACGGCGCGCAGCCTGCCCCAGAAGGGGTGGGTCTTCATTTCCGCGTACGAGGCGGCGGCGGCCATTGCGAGAAAAACATAGTCGGGGTCCGCGCTGAGTATCTCCTCGGCGGACACAATGGGCTGGCTGAAACTTACCTTCGGCAGGGGGTTGCGGATTCCCGCAAGGCCCAGGATTTCGCAGGGCAGGCTGTCGCTGCCGAAGACCATGATGGGGTTTACCGAGTAGACGAAGAACCCCGTTTTGGCTTTTTCCGGCTGTTTCTTTTGGATTTCCTCAACGCGCCGGGAGTAATCCGCGGCCGCCGCCAGGGCTTTTTCCTCGCCGCCCAGGATGCGGCCTAGAACTTTCATCATGTTCAGGATTTCGGCGGTGGAGTTGGGGCTGATGAAGGCCGTGGGGATGCCGAGCTTGGATACGGCGGCAAGGCCGCGCTCGCTCATCGCCGAACCCAAGACGAGATCGGGCGCGAGGGATACGAGCGTTTCCACCGAGACGTTGCGTATGCTGCCCACGGAGGGTTTGTCTTTGACGGTCTCCGGCCAGGCGCTGCCGCGCTCCGCCAGGGCGACTGCGGCCAGTTTGTCTTCCTGCCCGATGATGTACAGGGTTTCGGTAATCGAGGGCTCAAGCGATATGATGCGTTTTGCCGGGCGGGAAAGGCGCAGCGTGGTTCCGCGGTCGTCGATCAGGGTTAGCGCGTCCGGGGCTTCAAGGGCCGCGGAGAAGCCCAAGGCGGCCGTCAGGCAGGCGATGAAAAACAAAAAACGTTTCACGGCAGGCTCCCCGCGCCCATACCGGCGAAACAGGCGGCGGCCCGCCGCAGGTCGTCCTGGTCGGGGTGCTGCGCGGCCCGCTCGTGCAGCGCTTTGCGCTCGGGGGTCATGGCGTGGGGGTGGCCTGGGGGGAATTTCTCGAACATTTTTGAAAGCGCGGGGTCGATTTTCCCCTGGCAGACAAATTCCCTGACAACGGTGTTGTGCGGTTCAAGCAAGGCCCTGACGGCGGACATGCTTTTTTTCGCGTGCTCGGAGTCCGGAGAGGCCCCAAGGGTCATAAAAAGCCCGACTTTTTTCCCGGTGATTTTTTTGATGTACTCAAGGGCATTCGCGTCGGCGCTGCCCTTGTCTACCCAGAAACCCAGGGCAATGAAATCAAAGTCTTCGGGGGGCGGCGCCGAAGGCAGTTCCGCGAGGAGGCTGCCTTCGGGCATTACTTCGTGAATTGCCTCTGCGACTTTTCTGGTGTTTCCCGTTTTGCTGGAATATGCGGTGAGGACTTTCACGCTCCTACCCCGCCGCGAGCTTCTTGCCCAGATCCGCGCAGGCACCCAGGCCGACGGCGTCGGGCTCAAGATGCACGGTAAGTCCCGGTGCCACCAGGCTGCCGCCCGCCGTCTTCATCCGCTCTTCCCAGTCGCGCATCCACTGGCCGTCTCCCCAGTCGTAGGAACCGAAAAGCGCCAGGGCTTTGCCGCTTACGCCCTTCGCGCAGAGATCGGCGACAAACGGCTCCACGTCCGTTTCTTCCAGAACCTCCGCGCCCATCGCGGGGCAGCCCAGGGCTATGGCGTCCGCGGCGAGCACCTCGTCGGGTTTCGCCTGGCTGGTCTCGACCAGCACGGCCTCCGCCCCCGCGTCTTTTACACCGCCGGCCAGGGCCTCCGCCATTGCGCGGGTATTGCCCGTGCCGCTCCAATACACAATAGCTATCTTTTTCATGACGTATCCTCCATTGATACCAATAGGATGAAATATATATATTAGGAATTCCTAATACTTGCGCTAAAAAAAGCCCTCCGGCCCAGGCGGTGCAGATACCGCTCGCACTGCTTGAGCCTGTCGTAGCCCAGCATGATGCCGAGCATAAAGTCCTCCTCGTTGCTGAATTCGGCGAGGGATTTTTCGCCGAAGCTTTTTACCACCTGGACGCATACCGCCGCGCCGAAAAACACGTTGATTTTACCTGCGCTGAGTTCCCGCACAAGGCAGGTGATCCCCTCGCGCCCAAGCCTTTCCTCGATTTGCTGCCTGTCCTCGCTGCGGCCCGTATAGAGGATAAGGTTGCGCAACCCCTTTTTATATTCGTAAATATGATGGTGGAAAACCCGAAGCTGCTCCGTGCGAAGCCCTGGTTTCACTTCCTGTAGCACCATAGAGCGCCCTCCTCATTTTAACGAGCTACTTTACTTAGTTTATACTACCATAACGAATTTTCGTCAAGAGGGCAATTTTTGCCCCTGGCAAAAATTGCCTGCGGAAATTGCGGACAAATCGCGTGATAACCCACAGGGTTCTACCAGCTATGCAACAACCTGCCTGAATGTGGCGCGATTGCCTGCAATCGCGGTCGCGGTTTATTGGCCTCCCGCGATTTCCCTGGTTGCAGCCACTGGGCGAA